>CAZCPK010000097.1:0-10853 GCA_964500755.1 uncultured Anaerolineales bacterium | reverse complement strand
CATCAACCCGGCTGCGTTTGCCTTGTGCGCGGCTAAGCACGTTCTGTGACATTGGTGAGGGTCTTCGCTGACCACTCGCTTCGAAATCCCGGGTGCGCGCCAGTTTCTCGGGGGAGAGCGCGCCTCTTAGTGTGAAAATGATGACCCCGCTTGAGGTAGGATGGGTGAGGGCCGCCCTCAGGGCCTCGGCGTACTCGGCGGGGGGCAGCGCACGTGGCTCGTTCACCGCTTGGATGGTGGGCCAGACGGCGGCGCCGCTTAGCGCGTGGACCTCTGCGGTCACGTCGCCGATCCAGGCGATGGACCGCCCGCACAGGAGATGATAGACCATGGGCGAGAGGACGTCGACGTACTTGCCCAGGGCCGCGTAGTCCTGCCCGATGACGTTGAGGATGGCGCCGTCGAAGTCGCTGCGGCGCCACGGCACGCCGAAGAGCCCGAGGGCGGTCCCGGGACGCTCGCGGTCGACGATGTCCCGCGCGGCGGCGACCCACGTCGTGATCTGCTCGCAGCGCCAGACGGTCCAGGCGTTCTTGTGGTGCGCGAAAATCTGCCCCGCCGCAGCCATGGGATCGTCGGTGGGGACGTCGATGCCGGTGGCCTCCCGGAAACGGCGTAGCGTGACGGGGTCGAAGGAGGTGCGCGGTAGATTGGGCGTCGGCGACTCCCAGTGACAGGGCCAACGGATGAAGTCGAGCCAGACGCCGTCGACGGCGTGGTCGGCGAGCAGCGCCGCCAGCGCGTCGAGCTGATGCCGGCGTACCCTGGGGTGCGCCGGGTTGACGCCGTAGTATCCTTCCTCCGGTGGGAGGGGGAGGCCCTCGGCCGTGACAGGTCGGCTGCCCGGCACCTCGTGCCACCAGCGCTCGTGGACGAAGACGCCGAACTCCGCGTAGACCGCAAGTCCGACGTCGTGGGCCGCTTCGATAAAATCCGGGTTCTCGTAGCCGCCGAAGACGACGTCGGCGCCCCAGGCCCGCAGCAGCGCGGCTTGCTCCGCGGCGACCTTGCCCTCGAAAGGGGCGAGGTCGGGCGAGAAGCCGTAGAGCGCCCGGACTTTGGGCATCGTCAGGGTTTGGGGGCGACGATCAGCCAGCGACCGCCACCGGGCTCGAGGGTCAGCGGTGTTCCGGGAGCTCGGGTGGCGGGTGCCTGCAGATCCGCGACGCCGGGCACGGTCACCTGCGCGGTCGCCGGGTCCAGACCGAGTGCGTCCCAGTCGATGTCGAGCTCGACGTCCACGGGTGCGGTGGCCCAGCTGGCCAGGGCGATCAGCGTCCTTTCCGGACGGACGTAAGCCGTCGCCAGCACCCGCTCGTGATCGGTGTGCGCGGGGCAAGCGGGCGTCCAGTAGCCCAGCATCTCGCTCTCCGCGATGCCGAAGTCGTCCCACAGCTGCCAGATCGGGCGGGGATCGCCGGCCCAGGGCAGGCGTCCCGTCATCCCGTAGAGCATGCCGCGCCAGGGATTGCCGCCGCCCTCCAGCATCTCGCCCATCAGCCCGAAGGGGATCCCGGAGACCTCGGTCATCCAGTACTCGGGGTCGGCGTCGTAGTCGAAGTACTCGCCGAACCAGAGCCGATCTACGTAGGGGAAGTGCTCCATGTAGAGGTTGGCGCTGTTGGCGAAGCCGTCCCGCTCGTTGAACTGGTTGGCCGAGTGGAGGTCGATCAGCGCGCCGTCGCGGCGACGGTCCAGCACCTTGCGGATGCGCTGCATCACCACGCGATCGAAGGCCAGGTCGTCGATGTAGAGACCGTCGAGGTCGAGGGTCCGCGCCAGCCAGTCGAGCCCCTCCACGTAGTAGTTGTGCCAGCGCGAGGTGCCGCTGTTGATGACGGCGGCGTCCTTGTATTCGTAGACGTACCAGCCGGCGATGTAATGATCGACCAGGTGCTCCTGCAGCCAGGAAGCGCCCCCGCCGGGGCCGTCGGCCAGGATCTCGTCGCCCAGGCTGCGCAGCGCGAAGAGCTCTGGCGCGCGGTTGGCCAGCTCGCGGACGGTGTAGTAGATCTTGACCTTGAGTTCGCGGGCGTGGGCTGCGTCGATGTACGCCTTCATCTTCTCGGGGCGTAGGAAGGGGTAGTTGATATAGGGGTTGATCGGTGTTCCGTGGTGCACGTTGACGACGTTGGCGCCCGCTGCTTCGACCTCGTCCGGCGGCGCGTAGCGGTGGAAGAAGCGCGTGGCGAAGTGCTCCGGCGGCTTGATGGGCCGGAACGGCGTCAGCAGCAGGCGCACGTTGAAGTAGAGCGTCTTGCCCTTGTGCAGCGTGCGCTCGCCGCTGTAGCAGTGCACCCGCAGCGGTTGCCCGGCCTTCTCGGTAAAGCGGATGCCGCCTCGACCCTCGTTGTGCCACGCGGTCGGCAGCATCAGGGGCTTGAGGTGGTAGAAGTTGGTGTTCAACGGTCGCTGGTAGTTTTCGTCCTTGAGCGTGAACTGCAGGCCCGCGTTGACGTCGCCGAGCCACGCGGAATCCTGGTTCTTCTTGACGTCCCAGCTCCACTCGTAGGTGGGCGGTCGATGGCCCCCGCGTTGACCCAGCCCCAGCATGTAGCGGGCCACGTCCTTCGCGTAGGGAATTTCCAGCCGCACGTCGCCCAGAATCGTCGTCCACTGTGCGTGCAGGGCGATGGTGTACTCGAGGCAGCCGTCGAACTCCAGCGTGGCGTGCAGCTCGGCGGTCACCGGGCCGGCGGTCATCGTCGTCTCCCAGGCCACGGCGCCGGGGGTCTCCTTGACAAACGCGACGTCCCCTGTCTCCCACGCGAAAGCCTCGCCCTCGTCGCTCTCCACGATCAGCGTGACGGGATCGCCGAGCACGTCGCGTGGTTCGGCCTGCAGCCGGGTCATCTCCGGCGCAAAGTGGCTCCGGATCTGCGCCGGTAGCCCGGTCTCGCCCACGGTCAGCGAGCGACCCAAGAGACGCAGCGTGCGCCCTTCGCGCTCGATGGGCGTGTACGGGGCGACGACCTCATCGTCCAGCGCCAGCAGCGAGTCCAGCCAGCGCAGGCGGGAGAGCCGGGCGGGGTCATCGTCCCCGGCGGCCTCGATCGCGTTCTCGCGCACCTGCAGCGTAAAGGTGAAGGAACGCGCGGGCTGCTCGCTGGGCGCCACAGTGATCTTGCCGGTGTAGATGCCGGGCGGGGCGTCTTCCGGTACCTGGAGACCGCACCAGAGCGGCTGGACGGTGCCCTGCTCGACGGCGACCGTCTTCTCGAAGCGCTGCCCGGTCCAGTCGACGCCGCCCAGGTTGATGCAGCGGAACGCTTCCGCCGGCAGCGTAGCGTCGCCGTCCGCCACTTGCAGGTCGGGGAAGCGCACGTCGAGGTCGGTGAGCGGTTGTCGCGCGGCGTAGACGCCGATCTGGAAGGCGAAGAACTCTCCCCGCGCTGCCTCTCCCTCGAATGGGGTCTCGGCGCCGCGCGCCGCCCAGCGGTGGGGCAGATCGTGCGTCATCTTGATGGGGTGCGCGCGGTCCTCGGGGAAGAGGAGATAGGCCGCCGTGGGATGTTTGGAGATCACCGCTTCGGTCTCCCGCCGGGTGGCGATGATCTCCATGGGATAGAAGGAGTTGAAGGCGTCGCAAGCCTGGATCTCCAGGACCGTGGCCTGCGGCAGCGTCTCCCACTTGCGCTTCGTCAGCGCCTCGGGCGTGAGGTGATAGCGATGCAGCCATCCCTTCTCCGCCGTCGGTTCTGGGGGTGGATAGTGGATTTTGGGATAATGCGCCCGGGTCGAGCCGGCGTAGGGCATGAAATAGACGTGGTAGAGTCCGGGCGTCGTCTGCGGCTCGAAGACGAGATCGCCGGCTTCACGTGTGACCGCGGCGTAGACGACGTTGCTGATTCGCTCTCCGGTCGTCGCGTCGACCACGATGACCTTCTTCTCATCGGGGTTCTGGTCGCGGCGGCGCCAGGGGATGTGCGCCCGAACAGCGCCGGTCTCCGTCGTCACCTCCACCACTGCGCGGTGGTTGCCGAGCGTTTCCGTCTCCCAATGATCGGTCCCGTACGTCAGAGGTGAAGAGGTTTGCATGCGCACTCCTTAACAAGTGACTGCTTTTTATCTGACTCATTTTTAATTATAGATTGATTTCGGTTATTTGCCAGTAGCCGTATTCTGTCACGTTGACTTGAAGATGAAATCGCCTATACTGTCCTCGACGTTATTGTGAACCTCGGAGAGCTCATGACGCAATCGTTCGACCCAACACCGCGAATTCGACACGCGTTCCTGTGTGACGTTGCAGACGAAACGGTTCTAAGTTCTTATGCAGACTGACTCCCTTATCGGACAGTACATCGGGCAGTATAAAATCCTCGCCAGGATCGGACGCGGCGGCATGGCCGAGGTCTATCAGGGACTGCACGAGACGCTGCGTCGCCACGTGGCCATCAAGGTGGTGGGACGGCATCTGCAGTCGGATTCCACCGTCACGGAGCGGTTCCTGCGCGAGGCGCGGGCCGTCGCGGCGTTGCGGCATCCCAGCATCGTCCAGATCTACGACTTCGGGCGCTATGAGGGCGGACATTACATGGTCATGGAGTACGTTGACGGCACCGACCTGCGGGTGGAGATCGACCGGCGGTGGGAGTCGGGAGAAGGGTTTTCGCCGGAGGAAGTGGTCGGGATCGCTTCACAGATCGCCGCCGCTCTTGACTACGCCCACGAGGAGGGCGTGATTCACCGCGACGTCAAGCCCGGAAACGTGTTGCTCAATGCCAAAGGGGAGGCGATCCTGGGCGATTTTGGGCTGGCGATGCTGCGGGATCGCGTGAGCCAGGCGACGTTGGGGCATACCTTCGGCACGCCGGAGTACATCGCGCCGGAGCAGGCGTTGGACTCTCGGGCCTCGACGCCGCGGTCTGACATCTACGCGCTGGGCGGCATCCTCTACGAGATGGTGACGGGACATCTGCCCTTCGAGGCGGAGACGTCCCTCAGTCTGGCGCTC
The DNA here is from genome assembly GCA_964500755.1 of uncultured Anaerolineales bacterium. Lineage (GTDB taxonomy): Bacteria > Chloroflexota > Anaerolineae > B4-G1 > SLSP01 > G713. The sequence goes on along the minus strand of CAZCPK010000097.1, from coordinate 5,896 downwards.
AAGCACGTCAGTGAGGCGCCCCTCCCGCCCCGGACCCACGCGCCGGACCTACCGGTCGGTGTGGAGCAGGTGATCCTCAAGGCGCTGGAGAAGGAGCCGGATCAACGTTATCAGACCGGCGCGGCGCTGGTCGCTGCGTTGCAGACGGCGTGGCAGGCGGAGGAGGTCGAGACGACGTGGATCGTTGATACCTCTAAGGAAGAGCCCAAATCTTCTGCGCAAGCGCCGGATCTTTTTGCGGCGACCCCGCCGCCTCCGGCGTCCGGTGACGATGCCGCCGGCACTGGCGTTCGTGGTTGGCGGATCGGGGGTGGAGCGCTGCTGGTGCTGCTCCTTATTGCCCTGGTGGTTCGCTTCGCCTTCGGTGTGCCGGTGCCTGGATTGGGCGCTCCACCTACGCCGACGGTGACTCCCACGCCCACACAAACCGCGACACCGACACCGCCTTCTACCGCGACGTCGGAGCCTACGGTGACGGCGACCCCCGAAGCCGCGTTAAGCGCGGGGGGTGTCGTTACGGCGACCGCGACGGCGACAGCGACAGCGTCGCCATCGCCTACGCCCACGTTGACGCCTACGCCCTCGCCCACGGCGCCCCCCACGCCCACGCCGACGCCGACGTCGACCCCCAGCCCGACGCCGACGCCGACGCTGGCGCCCGGCGCGTCGCGCGTCCGCCCGGCCGACGGTATGTCGGTGCGCTTCGTGCCCGGCGGTCCCTTTCTCATGGGGGCGCCGGAGGACGATCCGGATGCCTCCGACGACGAGCAGCCGCAGCGCGAGGTGCGCCTCTCGTCCTTCTGGATGGACGAGACGGAGGTCACCACGGCGCAGTACAAGGAATGTGTGGCGGCCGGCGCTTGCGAGGCGCCGTATACGCGCACGACGTACGATAACCCCACCTACACCGACCGCCCCATGACCTTTCTCAGCTGGGAGCAGGCTGTGGACTACTGTGCCTGGGTCGGGGAGACGAGCGGCTGGGAAGTGCAACTGCCGACCGAGGCGCAGTGGGAGAAGGCAGCCTCGTGGGATCCGTTGAGGGAGATCAAGCGGCGGTATCCCTGGGGCGACGCGTTTGACGAGGCGTGGGTGCATCTAGGGACGACCACGGCGGACGTGGGAAGCTATCCCTCGGGCGCCAGCGCCTATGGCATCCTTGACCTCGCCGGCAACGTCCGCGAGTGGGTGGCCGACTGGTACGCCGCCGACGCTTACGAGGGGCGGGAGCGACCCGTCGATCCCACCGGTCCCGCGAGCGGCATCTATAAAGTGATGCGGGGCGGCTCCTACGGGTCGGTGGCCAACTTCCGCCGCCAGCTGCGGACGACGCAGCGCGAGGTCGGCTATCCAGAAAGCACCGCCGACCGCCCGGCGAAGAGCGCGGAGCTGGGCTTCCGCTGCGTCGTCGGCGGCGAGCGGCTGCCCTGAGGAGACGAGGATGGACAGGCGCCCGACATCCGACGACCGCGCCGCGCTGACCGCCGCGCGGCGCTCGACGTTGGCGGCCCTCAACGCCATCGACGAGGAGACGTTGCTCAACCTCACCGAGCTGACCCTCCCGCAGATCCATGAGATCCAGGAGGAGATCGCCCGTATCTTGCCTGCCGGCAATTTACCGTCCTTGATCCTCAACGGACTGGTCCAGCTGGGGAAGCGCAAGTTGGCGCCCGAGCAGGTGCGCCAGGACGTGACGGCGCTCTTTCGCGGCGTCGATCTGCTGCCGCAGGGCCTCTACGGCATCTTCGTCGCCGGCCCATCCGCCGTCCTCTACGCGTACCAGCAGCTGCTCCGATTGGCGGGCAAGGACGTGCGCGACGCCTTTCCACAGGGGACGTGGCAGTTCTACGTGGAGTTCGCCCTGCGGGAGGACACCGCCCGCCACACCAACGAGACGGTTGGATTTCATCAGTCCCTGCCTCCCGCGCCGGACGATGCCGTCGCGGCGGCGGCCTGGGTCTGGGCGGCGCTGACGCTGCTCTACGACTACGATGATCTGCTCGCCGTTGACTGGCGGGAGCGGGTGATGTTGCGCCTGCTGCACAAGACGGCGCAGGAGCTGGGCGTCGCCTTCCCTTCGTTCCGCACCTTGGTCCGTGCGTGGCGAGCCCGTCGGCCCTACCATCGCCCTGCCGAAGCAGGGTACGTCCGCCATCGGGCCGAGGTTTTCGAGCGTTTTCTGGAGGCCCACCTGGGCATCCTGCCCGAACAGCTGCGCCTGGAGGTGCGGCGCCGGTACGCGAAGCGACAGCGCGCCGCGCTGCCCGCCTATCAGGAGCAGATGACGCTCCTGGCGCGTCTGCGTCCCCTGCGCTACCGTGAGGAGAAGGAGCCGCTGCCGCTGTGGCGGGCGTCGCTTGGCTTCGTCTGGCAAGGCGAGACCTATCTTCTACCCGCCTGTGCGCAGGACGGACGGAGTCGCCCGCTCTGCTCGCCGCCGGGTGGAGGCGCTCCCTTTCCGCTTTTCCCCGGAGAGGACGATACGCTGCGGGACGAGTCAGGCCGGCCGCTGCGCGTCGACCGACGGGGGCGGGTGTTGCTGGCGGACGAAGGTACATTGTTGGGGGTATTGAATCCGCCGCCCCCCGCCTGGGTGTTGGGGTGGATACGCGCCGTCCTGGAGCGTTCCGAACCGGAGACGGAGCCCACGTTGGATCTGCTGCTCGCCGATGCGCCGCGCCGGGAGCATCCCGAGCTGCGAAAGGCGCTGCCGCCCGGAAGTCATACGGCGGTGGAGGCGCTGGGACGCGCGTCCATTATCATTAACTGGGACGCGCGCCGGGGCGATCAGCCCCTGAGCCAGCTCCGCCGCGACCATCGAGGCAGCGGCGACCATCCGCTGACCATTCTGAGGACGGACCGAAGCATGGTATTTGACCAATCCCACGTCTTCTTTGACGGGCTCTGGGGAATGGCCGTGGCCGAGATCCTGACCGACGCGGCGACGCACGCCTACACACGTTTCGCTCACGTGACAGCGGAAGAAGTCACGACGCCGGTGCCGTTGGACTTCACGCTGTCGGCGGCGTGGCGGGAGCGCCTGCAGCGACGGCAACAACTGCCCGGCGTCGCCGTCGAGTCCACAGTCACCGACCTCGGGCAAATATCGCGACTGCGTCGCTGGCTTAAGGCGCGGGGCGTGCGGCTCACCGTCAATGACCTGCTGCTGCTCTACCGCTACTTTCACGCACTCTCCTACCGACCCGGGCAACAGGTGGCGCAGATCCTCAAGGAGCTGCAGATGCGTTTGCCTCCCGAGATTTTCGCCAAGGTTCGGGAATCCTACGACGCTGCGCTGCAGCGGGAGCGCACCACCAATCCCGCGTTGCTGGTCCCCATGGACGCGACGGACGTCGATCCGCACGAGCGCCTCTTTCCTACCACCTTTCGCAACCCGCTGACGGACTTCCCGAAGGTCTTTCAGGCCACCGCGGATGCGTATCCGGTCTATCGAGAGACGGAAGCCGCCGAAGCGTGGCGGGAGTTCGACACCGCCCGGCGGCGTCTCCTGGCCTATCTCGAGGCCTTTGGCCGCGTGATGGACGCCATCAAGGCGGTGACCATGCGGGGGGAGAGCTTCAACACGGCGACGCTGCAGCTGCTGGGGCATCTGCCGTCCGCGATGCAGGAGCTGCTCAACGCGATCCCCCAGCGCATCGGCGTGCTCAACGAGGTGCTCAAGGGGAGCGAGGTCTTCTCCAACGTCGGTCGCGTGGCGGCGGGCAGCTCGCTGCGCCGGTTCAACAGCGCCAAGGACGACGGGCCGGCCAAAACGTTGGTCTGGGGTGTGTTGACCGATGACCGAAACGTGCTGCACGTGAGCCTGCGCGATTTTCGTCCCTTCATCTCGCTGCTGTGGGAGCACGGAGAGACCGACGCGGCGCGGAAACTTTCGCAGGAGTACCTGGATCACTACGTGATCGGATTGAACGACTTCGTGCGGATCGTCAGTAAGTTCGTGGCGGTCAAGGGGCCGCGAGCGTGACGAGGCTGGCGCACTCTCTCGATCTCTATCTGGCAAACGTAGCATAATCGGGTTATCCGCCGTATGGAGGTGGCGATGCAGGATGGACATAGCACCGTCCCCTGGACCGCACGGGACGTCTGGTTGGGGGTGGGGGCCTTCGGCCTCTGGATGGTGATCGCCTTCGGCTTCGCCATGTTCGTACAATTCCAACCCTGGCAGATCGATCTGGGTTTGTTTGTGACCTTATGGGAAGGGGTCCTGATCGTGCCTGTCTGGTGGTTGGCGATAAGGAAATATCGGTTAACATGGAGCGCCCTAGGCTTGCGGGGATTCCAACCTCAGGCCGTGGGAGTTGGGTGTGGGCTGATGTTGTTCTCCTCTTGGTTTAATTTCGCTTATAATCAGCTTCTCTCCTTATTCAATCGTCAGGCGCAGCCGGATTGGTCGTTGCTCTTTGACGAGGTCGCTTCTCCGTGGCCGCTGCTGTTAGGGGGGGTCATCGTCGCGCCGGTGGTAGAGGAGCTTTTCTTTCGAGGGTTTGTCTTTGCCGGTCTACGCGAGCGGTACGGATGGAAGCGCGCCGGGTTGATCAGCGCCGGACTCTTTGCCGTGATGCACTTTCAGCCGCTGGCGGTGTTGCCGATCTTTCTTCTGGGGATGATCTTCGCTTATCTCTATCACCACAGCAAATCGATCTGGCCGGCGGTGTTGATGCACGTCTTGACGAATGGCCTGGGGTTGGGGCTGGCTTATTTGATGTGGTTGTTGGATTTACCGCAAACGTAGTAGAATAAAGCCGGCTGTGAAAGAAAGCCTGCTTACCGCAGAGAGCGCAGAGAGCGCCGAGAGAAAATTAACTCTGGCTGCACCTTTTTCAGGGCAGCCGTACGTTGAGGAGTGAGAATACATGAAAACTGAGCAGGAGATACTTACCCAACTCAAGCGATGGGCCGAGGCGCACCCCAACGTGCGGACGATGATCCTGACCAGCTCGCGGGCCGATCCCCACCGCCAGCCGGACGTGCTCTCCGACTACGACGTGGAGGTCTTCGTGCGCGACCTTACGCCTTTCACGGAGAACGATGCCTGGGTCCACCGCTTTGGGGAGATTATGGTCCGCTGGCCCCGGAAACCCACTCCCACCTTCAGCGACGAGTGGATCACCCAGCTGGTGCTCTACGAGGACGGTACGCGCATCGACTTCCAGGTCACGGCGCTGCCGCCGGGTGCGAGCGAAAATCTCGCCGCCGGCTACCGCGTCCTGGTGGACAAGGACGGCGGGGGCGCGACGCTGCCGGAACCGACCTACGCCCGGTTTCACGTGCAGGCGCCGACCGCCGAGGCCTTTGCCGACCGCGTGAACGCCTTCTGGTGGGACGTTATCTACGTGGCGAAGGCCCTGCAGCGCGGCGAACTGAACTACGCCAAGTACATGCTGGACGGCGCCATCCGCTTCGACCAGCTCCTACCGCTTCTCAAGTGGCACGTCGCTCTACACCACGCGCAGCCGGTCAACGTCGGCGTCTACGGTCGGTGGTTGCACCGACGCCTCGATCCTGATCTTTGGATGCTGTACCGCCGGACCTTCGCCGACGCCGATTTCGAGGACAACTGGCGGTCGCTTTTTGCGACGCTCGCGCTCGTGCGCCGGTTGGGTCACGATATCGCCGACGCATGCGGCTTTGATTATCCGGAAACCACCGACCGCCAGGTCACCGACTACATCCGTTGGATCCAGGACCTTGATTCGCCTTCGGGTGGGCGCAGTAGGTAGAAAAAAGCCACAAGTTCATTATGCGCCTAGCTACCTATCACTTTCGTGAACATATGAACAATTGGCTCTTGTTGGAAATTAGGTGAAGCCCTACATCTGCTTCTCTATGAGCGGGCTGATCCATTTTCTCGGTTCCTTAGGTTTACACTTCTCTT
>CAZCPK010000096.1:0-10897 GCA_964500755.1 uncultured Anaerolineales bacterium | reverse complement strand
TAGGGTATAACCACCTAAAAATCCGATTTCTTGGACCTTTTTTCAGGCGAGTCAATATTGGCTGCATTGAAGATTTGACTCTTGACCAAGCGACTAAACGACCAGGCGACCAATTGACCATTTTGGGAGGAGAGACTATGGAATTAGAGACGATGATGGCAGTGGAGGAACGCCACGGCAGCGGCGTCTACAACAAAGTACCGCTAGCCTTTGCGCGCGGGGCCGGCGCCGAGGTCTGGGACACCGAGGGGCGCGGTTACATTGATTGCGTCGGCGGACACGGCGTCGCCAACGTGGGCCACGCGCATCCCGCGGTGGTGGCGGCAATTCAGGCGCAGGCCGCCCGGCTGATGATTGCGCCCAACGGCTTCTATCAGGCGCAGCGCGGGCAGTTGATGCAGGCGCTGATCGAGGCGGCGCCGCCCGGCCTGGCGCGCGTCTATCTCTGCAACTCCGGCGCGGAGGCCGTGGAGGCGGCGCTGAAGTTCACGCGGCTGGCGACGGGTCGGACGCGCATCGTCGCCGCCATGCGCGGCTTCCACGGGCGGACGCTGGGCGCGCTCTCGGTCACCTGGCGCAAGCGCTACCGGCAGCCCTTCGCCCCGCTGGTGCCGGGCGTCGACTTCGTGCCCTATAATCGCCTGGAGCGGATGGCGCAGGCGATCGGCGACGAGACCGCCGCCGTCATCCTGGAGGTCGTGCAGGGGGAGGGCGGCGTCATCCCCGGCGACGGCGACTACCTGCGTGGCGTCCAGGCGCTCTGCCGCGAGCGCGGCGCGCTATTGATCCTGGACGAGGTGCAGACCGGTTGTGGGCGGACGGGGCGATTCTTTGCCGCTGAGCACCACGATCTGCGCCCCGACTTGCTCTGCGTAGCGAAGGCGCTGGCCGGCGGCGTGCCCATGGGCGCGACGTTGCTCGGCGAGCGGGTGGGGCGCCTGCCCGACCGCGTCCACGGGAGCACCTTCGGCGGCAATCCGTTGGCCTGCGCCGCTGCGCTGGCGACCTTGCGCGTGCTGGAGGAGGAGCAGCTGTCGGAGCGCGCCGCGACGTTGGGCCGCCGGTTGATGGCCGGCCTGCGCGCGTTGGACGCTCCGTCGATCCGCGAGGTGCGGGGGCTGGGGCTGATGGTCGGTGTGCAGTTGAAGCGCCCGGCGGCGCCGTACCTCGCGGCGCTGGCGGAGCGCGGTGTGCTGGCGCTGCCGGCCGGCGCCACGGTTATGCGCTTCCTGCCGCCGCTGGTCATCTCGGAGGCGCAGATCGACCGCGTCGTCGCGGCCGTAGGCGACGTGCTGGAGGGTGCCGAATGAGCGCGGGCGTGCGCGATCCGGTCGCTTTTCTGCAGGAGCTGGTGGCGCGGCCCAGCCCGTCCGGCGAGGAAGCGGGGGCGGTCGGCTGGCTGGTGGACCAGATGACGGCGTTGGGCTTCCGCGCCGGGCGCGATGCCGTGGGGAACGCCGTCGGCGAGGTGGGGCCGCCCGGGGCCGAGCGGCTGATCCTGCTGCTGGGGCACGTCGACACGGTGGCGGGCGACGTGCCCGTGCGCCGCGTCGACGGGCGGCTCTACGGGCGGGGCACCGTCGACGCCAAGGGGCCGCTGGCGGCTTTCGTGCTGGCGGCGGCGCGGGTGGCGCCGCATCTTACAAGCGCTCGCGTCCGCGTCGTCGGGGCGGTGGGGGAGGAGGCGCGCTCGCGTGGCGCCCGGCACCTGGTGCGCACGCTCTCCCCGCCCGCGTGCGTCATCGTCGGCGAGCCCAGCGGCTGGGCCGGGATCACCCTGGGCTACAAGGGCGTGCTGCTTCTGGACTACCGCCGCGTCCAGCCGGCGGGCCACAGCGCCGGGGCGCAGTCCCCGCCCGCCGAGGCCGCCGTCGCGTTCTGGAACCGGCTGGTGGACCACGTTGCCTCGGAACCAACGGCCTCTCGCTTTCGCTCCGTGACGCCGGCGCTGCGGTCGATCCACACTTTTGGCGACGGCCTAGAGGTGGGGGTGGAGATGCGCGTGGGCCTGCGCGTGCCGCCCGGCTGGGACGCGGACGCCTTCCGCGCGTGGCTGCGCACGGCCCGGGACGGGGCCGCAGTCGAGATCGTCGATGCGGTGCCGGCCTACCGCGCGTCGAAGAACACACCGCCGGTCCGGGCGCTGCTGCGCGCCATTCGCGCCGCCGGTGGCGCGCCGCGCTTCACGCTGAAGACCGGCACCGCGGACATGAACATCGTCGGGCCGGCGTGGGGCTGTCCCTGCGTCACCTACGGGCCCGGCGATTCCACGCTGGATCACACGCCCGACGAGCACGTCGAGGTGGCGGAGTACCTCCGCGGCATCGACGTGCTGACGCGGGCGCTGACGGATCTGGTGAGGACGACCTTTGCAAGCCCGCCCTCAACGCTCGCCGTCCCCCGTCCTCGGGGGACGGCGTAACTAATGTTATGCTATCGCCCGGCCTCTACTCCCACGGCTCCAACGGAAGCCTCCCAGGGTCGGGGTTATCGCGCGCGCGGAAGTCGACGGCGCAGTCGTCGCTGTCCCGGTTCGGCGGATAGCGCTCCAGGGAGCGGGGGAACTCGACGCCGGGATGCGGCGTCACGCCGGGATAGCTGCCGGTGCCCCAGGTGACCACGTCGACGGGCGCGTGCCCTGCGTCGAAGAGCAGCAGCTCGTCGCCGCCGTTGGCCAGGATCCAGGTGCCGGTGCCCCAATCGTCCACCGGCTGCAGGTTGGGCACCGCCGGATCGTCGTCGTTGATCTCGAAGTCGGCTCCCGGGGTTTTGGCGCCGCTGACCGCCACGACGATGACTGACTTCGCCGGGATCTGTGCCCCGGCAGGGAAGCGGTACATCCCCTCGTAGTCGTCGCGCTGCACGGCATCCCCGATAAGATACCCGCTGATGTCGACGGGGCTATGGGTGGGATTATAGATCTCGGCCCATTCCGAATTGGTGTCGCCGGCGCTGTAGTAGACCTCGCTGAAGACCAGGTGCTGCACGGGCGGCTCGTAGGTACGCAGGACCAGCGGCAGGTAGACCGGGTGGGAGAGATTCCAGTCGGCCATAAACATCGTCTCCAGGTAGCTGTAAATCTCCCCGCTCTCGATCTGCAGGGCGACCTCGCGGTTGAGCTTGCTGGAGGTCTCGCTGCCGTTGATGGAGCCGACGTGCGCGTACTGCCCTGCGTCTCCCAGGTCGACCAGCACCATCTTGTTGTGGATGGCGTAGCGGGTCGGATCGCCCGCCGCGACGCGTAGGTTGTCCAGCCCCTCGGCCTCGGCGACCTGGCGGACGTAGGTGAGCGTCGACGTGTAGACGCTGGGATCGATGTAATCCCGCCCGAAGGTGCCCCGGTTGACCAGGATCATGACCTCCGCGCCGCGCCGCGCCGCGTCGAGGTAGGCCTCCAGGCGCAGGTTGGGGTGCGTCGCCGGGTCGTCGCCCCAGTCGGCGTGTTCGTACATCTGCTCGACCAGCACGCGGTCGCCGTCACCGGCGCGGCCCACCAGGCCCAGCAGCGCGTCGCGCTGGCGCAGCGCGGCTTCTGGCGCGGTGAAGAGCTCGAAGTCGAAGGTTTCGCTGACGACGGTCAAAGGCTCTGGGAAAAGGACAGTGTAGGTCGTCGGGTCCGACGTCGTTAGATCTGGGGGGATGATCGGTTCGCCATATTTGTTTATATAGCCCGTATTCCAGCGGAGCACGTCGTTGTGCGCGGCGGGATCGCAGTCGAGCGCGAAGATCTGCGCCGCCCGCGCCACGACCGCCGGCGCGTCGGTCGCCACGACCACGCCCCGGGAGCCGCCGGTGCCGTTGCTTTTGTCGTCGGCGGGGAGACTGTTCCAGCTCAGGTTCTGGGAGCCCAACGCCACCCAGCTGTCGTCGACGATGATCAGCTTGCTGTGGACGTAGGCGTAGCGGTTGTAGATGTTGTCGCCGGTCTCGTGAATCATAAAGTAGCAGCGCCCGCCGCGCGCCTCCAGCTCCTGACAGGCCCAGAGCTGCCGTTGCCACCCCGGATCCTCGACGGGCGTGGCGGCCTGTCCACCTTCCAGGAGGACGGTGACCGAGACGCCGGCCTCGGCCTGGGTCAGCAGGGTGGAGATGACGGTGGGGTGGCTCAGGCTGTAGACCTCGATGGAGATGGTCTCCTGGGCGCGCAGCAGCGTCTCGGTGACGACGCGGATGGCGTTGTCGGGGGCGATGCCGACGACGACCGTGGCGCGCTCCGTCGCCGTCAGCGGCTGGAAGAGCACGTCGAAGTCCCAGCCGGGATAGCGGGCGCGCCGTCCCTGGATGGGGTCGGCGGGATTCTGGAGCCAGTCGGCGGCGGTGTTGGTGTCGGTGAGCGGCAGGCCGGTCCGCTCGTCGGGGATGCGCGTCAGGATCTGCCCCTCGGCCCGCCCGACCTCCGGGTCGAGCGGGGGACCACTCCAGACGGCGGTCAGGGGCGTGCCGGCCCCATAGATGACGCCGTCGACGATGGTTTCCTCCGCGTCGCGCAGAATTAGCTCGTCGCCGGTATTGGTCAGGCCGGGCCAGCTGCTCATCTTATGAGAGGGTGGAAAGCCGAAGGACGTCTCGAAGGCCGCCGCGTTACGCACGAACCAACGCGTCTCCTGCGGAGCGAGCGTAACGTCGGGCAGTGCCTTGCAGCTGTAGCCGCTGCTGCTGTACTTGCAGATCTCCCAGCCCGCGAGTGAGACGGCGCTGCCGCCCGGGTTGTAGAGGGCGAAGGCTTCGTCGGTGTCCCTGCCCTGGTAGCCGTCGTAGAAGACGGATTCGATCAGGACCTCCGGCGTGGGTGTGTCGCCCTCCACGGTGGCTGTTGTGTCGGTGTGGTTATTGCCTGTCTGCGTCTCGGTGGTCGTGGTGGTGGCGGTGAGGACGTTGGTGAGCGCACCTACGGCTGTGGTGGTGACCCGCGCGGTGACGGTGATCTCGACCAGCGTCTGCGTCGGCACGTCGTGCAGGTGCCAGACGAGTTGGTGGGTCGCGGTCACGTCCGGTGTGCGGCTACTCGCCACGTCGATAAGGGCGGCGGGCAGCGTGTCGGTGAGCGTGACGGCGGCGGCGGTCAGCGTGCCGGTGTTGCTCAGCGCGAGGTGGTAGGTGATGCGGCTGCCGGCGGTGACGGTCGGCGGCCCGTTCTTGGCGACGACGAGGTCGGCGACGGGTTGGGATGGCCCTTCATAGCAGGAGTTGAGCGCCTTGGGCGTGCCGTTGATGGGATTGCCGTCGGCGTCGGTGCCGTTGTGCGTCTCGCCGTCGTTGGTGCACCAGTTGGTGTCGGTGTCCGCTGCCAGTGGGTCGATGCGCTCCATGGACGCATACGTGGGGGTCCCGCCAGAGCTCGTGCCGGCCGGCCAGTCACCGCCGTCGGCGTTGGCGGTGTCGATCACCGCGTCGGTGGCGTCACGAAGCGTCATTTGTTCACCACTGTTGCTTATCTGTCCCCCGCCGTAGACCAGGTCGGCGGCAACGTCGTTGACAGCCTTATCGTCACGTTCGAGCAGAAAATAAGCGCCCGGTCCGATCTTACCGTTTAGCGTAATCGTTACGGGAGAGCCATCGGCGAAGGAGAGAGTCCAGTTATCCAGCGAAATTGCCTCGCCGGTGGTGTTGTAGAGCTCGATCCATTCGTCCCACGCGCTGACTTCTGTGCCCATCCACGCGACCTCGTTGATGACGACGTCGCCCGCCGTCGCCTGGGGGTGTGAGTCGGCGCGGGCGGGAAGCGCGGCGTTGTTCAGTAGCCACAGCGCGGCGCCGATGATGAGTAGGCTGCTGCACGTCGTCCACAGGATTCGTTTTTCGTTTCGCGACATCGTCTGTCTCCTTTTTGTAGGTTGGTCTCGGGGAAGTTCCAGATGGATTATAGACAGTTCTGCGCTTTCGGCAACTTGTCGCGTCGGTTGTTTTCATTGAGGTTCGTTGGTATACTGGAAAGTGTTAATCTTAGTGTGGGAGTGAGGTCAACGTGAACGTTACCGTGAAACTTTTTGCCAATCTACAGCAGTACGCGCCGGACGGCGTCAAGGCCGCGGAGCGCTTCGATGTCGAGATGTCCGACGGCGGGACGATCGAGGAGCTGTTGGACGTGCTGGGTATCCCCAAGCGTGAGACCAAGGTCGCCTTCGTCAACGGGCGAGGGCGCGCGCACGGCTATCGCCTGCAACCCGACGACGAGGTCGGAATCTTTCCGCCGGTAGGAGGTGGATAGATGGAGGACACTATAATGCAAGTCGAAGTCTGGCTCTACGGACCGCTGGCGCGCTACGGCGGCAGCGACGACAACATCGCCGCCCAGGTCGACGCGGAGCTACCCGCAGCGAGCACGGTGCGCGATTTGCTGGAGCATCTGAGGATGCCCACGGCGGAACGCGGTATTACCTTTATCAACGGCAATCTCAGCGCCATGCCTGGGATGCAGCCCGACCTCGATCACCCCCTGGTCGACGGCGACCGGATCGCTTTCTTCCATGAGAAGAGCATGTGGCCCTTCCAGTACCGTCACGACGTGGCGATGCTCGACGAGTTCAAACGCTCCATGGACGAGCGTACGGACCGCGGCCTGCGCTCTCGCTACGACAAGTGATTGCTGCGGCGGGCGGTTAGTCGCCCGCCGCATTCTCCCCAGCCAGGTAGCCGCTGCTGAAGGCCGCCTGAAGGTTGTAACCGCCCGTGTCGGCGGCGATGTCCAGCACTTCCCCCGCCAGGTAGAGGCCCGCGACCCGTTTGGATGCGAAGGTGCGGGGATCGATCTCGTCCAGGGCCACGCCGCCCGCCGTCACCATGGCGGCGGCCAGCGGCAGCGCGCCGGTGATCTCCCAGCGGAAGTCCTTGAAGAGCCCCACCAGAATGGCCCGCTCCTCGGCGCGGAGGGTGTGGACGGGGCGATCAGGGGCCAGGCCGCTGATCTGCACCAGCTCCTCGGCGAGCCGATTGGGCACCCAGCCCTGGAGCAAGTTGTGCAGGTGGCGCTTGCTGTGCTGTTCGAACTCCCGCTGCAGCCGGCGGTGGACGTCGTCGGCGCTCATGCCCGGCTTCAGGTCGATGGAGAGGCTGACCTGCTGCCCGGCCCGCAGCGCGTCGACGGCGTCCAGCGAGAGCGTCAGGATCAGCGGGCCGGAGACGCCGAAGTGCGTGAAGAGCATCTCGCCGGTCTCCGGCAGGGGGTAGCGCGGTTCGATGGGGCGCTCGTTGCCGGCGTCGTCCCGGGTGAAGAGTGTGCAGCGGACGTTGCGCAGGCTGATGCCCTGCAGGCGCTGGGCGCGGGCGCGCGCGCGGACCGCCAGCGGTACCAGGCCCGGTCGCAGGGGTACGATGGTGTGCCCCAGGGCCTCGGCCATGCGGTAGCCGTCGCCCGTCGAGCCGGTGCCGGGCCACGAGGCGCCGCCCGTCGTCAGGATGACGGCGCGCCCCGGAAGCGTCTCACCTCCGCGGGTGCGCACGCCTTCGACGCGCTCGTCTTCCGCCAACACGGCCTCGACGGCGGTATGGTAGCGCACGCGCGCGCCGTGCTCGGTAGCGTAACGCAGCAGCGCGTCGCGGACGTCCTCCGCGCGCCCGGAGATGGGGAAGATGCGGCCCCCGCGCTCGACGTGGGTCGGCACGGCGTAGCGGGCCAGCAGGGCGCGCAGCTCCTCGCGGAAGAAGCGGTAGTAGGCGTTGCGCATGAACTGCCAGTTCTTGCCGTAGTGCTTGAGGAAGCGCTCGCGGGGTTCGATGTTGGAGACATTGCAGCGCTCCTTGCCGCTGACCAGCAGCTTCTTGCCCGCCTCGTCGGTCTTCTCCAGCAGCAGGACGGCGGCGCCCAGCTCGGCGGCGCGCCCGGCTGCCATCAGTCCGGCGGCGCCTGCGCCTACGACGATGATCCGTTTCGCGGCTGTCATGCGGTCCGCAGCCCCAGCACGATGAGGCGGAGCGCTGTATCGGCGTCGGCGGCGAGCCGGTAGTATTCCCCGGTGTGGATCAGCGCGGCGTCGCCGGGACGCAAGGGGCGGGCGAGGACCGGGCTGCCGGGGGTGGGGCGGTGGTGAAGCGCGCCCTCGCCCGTGATGACGTAGAGAACCGTCTCGACGTCGGCGGGCTGCATGCCCGTCGCGGCGTCGGGGGTGATCGTCATGTCGTGCAGGTAAGCGAAGGTCGCGCCCGTCAGCAGGTTCTCGGCGGTGCCGGAAAGTTCGGAGAAGAGCCAGCGCACGACGGTGTCGCCCTCGCCCTGGAAGGGCTCGGGCATCTCCGCCGCCGGGTTGGCGGGCGTGTAGCGCACCCGCTTGACGTTCGCCGCACGCTTGAAAAGAACGCCGCTCGCCTCGTCGTAGGGCGCGCGGTTGATATTGACCCAGGCCGCGTCCCCGTGAAACTCCTCGGCGGGGATAGGCTCCGGCTCCCAGGATGTCGCGTCGTCTTTGTGCTCTGTCATCTGGTGTCTCCTATGTGGAATAGGGGCTAACGTTGAAGTTCGAAACGTTTGGCTCTACTGAAAAAAGGTCAATCTAACCACAGAGCACGCGGAGGGCACAGAGATTTTAAGTTCTATTTAGCTACCTATCACTTTGAGGCAAAAGTTTGTCTGTTACGAGCTGAAGCTGTTGTATATGTCTCGAAAGCACGATATTCTACACAATTTCATGTATAGGCTCGTAGTTAGCGACGAAGCCCTTGGGCGAAGTCGCGACGAAGTCGCGTCATAACGCCACTCCGCTACGCTCCGTGGCTAACTACGAACCTTTGCCCTAGAAGTTGGGGGCTTTACATAAAATCGTTCATATGTTCACGAAAGTGATAGGTAGCTAGAAGTTCTATTATGATTTTCTGCCATGATATCCGGAGAAATGCGAAAATAATTAAACACCATACTAAATTTTTCTTTGTGCTCTCTGTGCTCTCTGCGGTAAACAGGCTTTTTTCACCAGAGTCAACGTTTGAACGTTCCCACGTGCCAACGTTTGAACGTGTATGTCTGCATTATGCCTGATCTGGGGCGCGTTGCAAGCTGTGAGCGTTGGGTGTGGCTTGGCGGCTGGGCGTTGTGCTCTATACTAAAGGGGCTCTCCGTAATTGGGTGGGGAAAGCGCCGCTAAGCAGGTCAGAAAAAAAATTACGTTAACAGTTGCTCGGAGCCCCTGTCCCGGGGGCGGTCTCCCTAAGACCAAAAGTGTTCGCGCTCCCCGTCCCCGTCTCGGGGACGGGGAGCGGATGGTGAATAAGTCTGGAGTAAAGAAAATTTCATTGACCTACTTAGTTGCGGGAGGGAATTGCGCAGTCTTGCGAGGAAACTAAGGAAAGCAGGTAGGAAATCGCCAGCTGAGCGAGTGCCCTGCCCAGTCGGGTGAGCGAATTACGGAAACTACGTAATGAACGCTAGGTTATATAGGAGGTTGAGACGATGACGACCATTCTACTGGCGATCCCTGAGCGCGATCAGTCGGAGATGTACGTGGAGCGGACGCACCAGGTGATGTCCGACGCGCGGGTGGTGATGACCGATGATCCTGCGCGGATAGAACATCTGCTCGACGAGATCGATATCATGGCGGGGTGGGTCGACCCCGAGCTGGTGCTCGAGGCGCCGCAGCTGGCCTGGTATCAGCAGTGGGCCGCGGGCGCGGACTGGGTGCTCGATTATCCGGAGGTCGCCGAGCGGGACTTCGCGCTCACGACGGCCTCGGGCATCCACGCGGTGCCCATCAGTGAGCACATCTTCGCCTTTCTGCTGGCCTTCGCCCGCGGCTTTCCCCAGGCGTGGCCCGCCCAGGCGGAGCGGACGTGGCGCGTTCCCGACCGCGAGCTCTTCTTCGAGTTGAAGAATAAGACGCTGCTGTTGATCGGCGTCGGGGCCATCGGCGGACGGACGGCGGAGCTGGCGCAGGCCTTTGGGATGCGTGTGTTGGGCGTGCGCCGGCACGCTGAGCGCGGCGCGCCGGGCGTCGACGAGATGTTCGGGCACGACCAGCTGCTGACGGTGGTGCCGTGGGCCGATTTCGTCGTGATGACCGCGCCGCACACGTCCGAGACGGAGCAGATGATCGACGGCGAGGTGCTGGAGGCCATGAAGCCCTCGGCCTACTTCGTCAACATCGGGCGCGGCGGCACCGTCGACGAGGCCGCGCTGGTCGAGGCGCTACAGGCGGGGCAGATCGCCGGCGCCGGCCTGGACGTCTTCGAGGAGGAGCCGCTGCCTGAGACATCGCCGCTCTGGACGCTGGAGAACGTCCTGATCACGGCGCACTACGCGGGGGCCACACCCCGGTACGCTGAGCGCTTTATGGACCTCTTCCTCGACAATCTGCAGCGCTACAAGTCCGGCGCGCCCCTGCTCAACGAGGTGGACAAGGCGCTGCAGTACTGACGCCTACGACGGGTCGAGCAGCCGTCCGAGGAAGAGCAGGGCGCCGGTGCCCCGGTGCCGGATGGCGTAGAAGCAGGGCCGGTCGACCCGGAGGGTGAGAGCGTCCTCTTGGGCGAGGCTGGTCCGGTACATGGTGACGGCGGTGGCTGCCGCGGCCTCTGTGCCCTCTTCGTCCACGTCAACCACGGCCTGGTGGATGACGGCGCTGATGGCGAGTTGTTTCTCCGTCGTGATGCCGCTGAAGTCGGCCTGGCCCAGGTCGAAGGCGCGCGTCATACCCAGCGCCTGGAGTGCCTCTCCTAGCTCTAGCCGGGACTCCGTGCGGAAGCGCGGGAGCGAGAGGCGCAAGCGGCGCGGCGTCAGCTCGGCGGTGAGGGCGTCCAGGCGCTTCGGCGAGAGCGTGGCCTCGACGGCGGGGAAGGCGCTGCGATCCGGCAGGAGCAGCAAGAGCGCCGCCGGTCCCTGATATGGCAGTTCGACCGCTTGCACCTCACCGAGCCTCACGTACGGTACGCGCTGGGGGAGGTTCCACGCCATGGTGGGCACGTTGACCTG
>CAZCPK010000095.1:0-10900 GCA_964500755.1 uncultured Anaerolineales bacterium | reverse complement strand
TCACAGGGAGTCTCTGAGGGGTCTTGGAAAGCCGCAGAACCGCTTCGTTTGCCCCCTCACTCATCGATTTTGTCTCCTCATTAGGTGATGTTATACTAGGCTGCAATAATCACGTCTTCTATTGTACGTCCGTTTAAAGGAGCAAGATAGGGTATGTCCACAACTCGTGCCTGGAACTCAGACCGCATCCGCACGCTTGTCCTCCTCCTGATTTTTCTGACGGTGGGCGGCCTTGCCTACGGCTTCTCCCTACGCTTGCCCTTTTTCCTGGATGATATGGCCCACTTCCGGTGGCTGCAGGGGCAGAGTTGGTCGGACATCCTCACCTCTGCCCGCAAGATTGGTTACTACCGCCCCCTGCCGTTCCTGCTCTGGAAGACGTTGTGGTCACTCCAGGGGCGACTGCACGGGCCAACACTTCATGCCATCAACCTGGGGTTGCACCTCATTAACGGTCTCCTCGTCTGGCAGCTGGTGACGCATCGAGACCCTTCCCGCGGGATGCTGTTGGGGGCGGCGAGCGCGCTACTCTTCTTGCTTTACCCTTTCAGTTATCAAGCGGTGCCCTGGGTCGGATCGCTGACCCATCCGTTAGTGGCAGCGTGCATACTGGGTGCGTTATATCTGCACCAGATAGGTGAGGAGTCGCCCTCGCGTCTGTGGCGCGCAGGCTCGTTTGCCTTGGCTTGGCTGGCGCCACTGGCGCACGAGACCGGCGTGTTGGTTGCGCTGCTGCTCTCGCTGCTGCTACTGACCCGCGACGAGTCCACTGATCTGAACGATCTCTTTCGCCGGACGTGGGTCTACTGGCTGGGCGCGCTGGTGGGCCTCACACTCTGGTTGATCGTGCCCAAAGGTGTCAAGACACCGCAACTTTGGAACCTGGAGGCGCGCTATCAGAACGGCGTCTATCTGCTTCAGGGCCTGGCCTATCCCATCGCGCCGTTGGCTCGCCGCCTCTTCATGGTCGGGTGGGGCCTGGATGATCTGCAGTCGATCCTGGCGGTCTCTGTGCCGGCCGTGTTTCTCTGGGCGCTGCTCACCTGGCGCGCGGGCGGCGGGCGCCTGCTTTTGCTGGCAGGAGGCTGGTTCACACTGACCATCGCACCGGCCTGGTTGATGTTGGGATTTGAGTACGTGGTCGATGGGCCTCGGCTTATGTACACGGCCTCGGTGGGGGCGGCGCTTTTCTGGTCGATCCCGCTGGCGTATCCGGCGCACCGACGAGTTCTACGATTGCGGCGCGCTGTGGCCATGCTCGTCGTTTTGATCGTGGCAGTGCAGGGGGCCCTCTTCATTCGGGAGCGCGCAGCGATCTACGAGCAGCTGCGCTTGCTGACCGAGCAGTTTGTGCTGGGCGTCCGGTCGATCTCAGCGCCCGGCACCGTTCTGTGCGTCAACTGCCCCGAATTCCTTGCCCCTCGAGCCCCGACCTTTGCTGTGGGGCACGAGGGCGTGCCCTTCTTCGTCTCGCACCAGCTGGATGACTTCTTCTGGGTCAACACAGGGGAAGAGCGGGCCATTAAGGGCGCTGTCCTGCCGGACGTGCAGACGCCGTGGCGATATCACTACGGGGGCGCCGGACAGGTGCACACCCGCGAGAGCCTGCAGGCGCCGCTCCGACAGGCGGGCGGCGTGCTCCTGACGGATTACAGCGGGGAGGACCTCGCCCTCTATCCGGTCGGAGCGTTGGAAGCCCAAGGCGCGTCTCCACAGCGCCCGTTCCTGACCGATTTCGACGGTCGTGTACGCCTGCTCTCGGCGTCCGTGGCCCAAGAGGCGCAGGGCGTGCGCGTTGAATTGCGATGGCAGGCCTTACAGCCCCTGGAGAAAGATGTAACCATCTTTTTGCATCAGGTGGATGCCTCGGACCAGTTAGTGAGGCAGCGGGACGGGTATCCCCTGATGGGACTCTCCTATCCGCTGGCGTGGCAGCCGGGCGACATCTGGCGAGACGTGCGGTGGTTGCCCAAGGCGGCGGCGCTGGAGGGTGATACGACGCTGATGGCGGGGCTCTATCCCCTGGACGGCAGCCCGCGTCTGGAGGCCGTCGGTCCCGCGCAGCAACGCTTCCCAAACAACGCCGTTCCTGTTGCAACCGTAACGTTTCCGTAACTGAGGAGATTGCGCTGAAGATCTTTCGTTGGTTTCGCTATGCTCACGTAGAGCCGGCTCGCAAAGAGAGGGCGGTCTCCTGGCCGCTCCGTGTTGGCGTCATCGTCGCTATCTGGCTGACCTATCTCTTCTGGATCAGCACGCTGAACCTTCCTTTCTACCAGGACGATTTTATGCACCTGCGTTGGCTGGAAAACCTCTCGCTCTTCGAGCCATTTTTCACTGCCAAGGGGATGCCGACCTATCGCCCCCTGGGCGAATTTCTGCTGAAATTCTGGTTTCTGGTGCAGGGACGACACGATCCCGTCTGGTTACGCTTCCAGAACATCGCCTTGACCGCGCTGAACGCGGCGCTCCTGGCGCGCCTGGCGGCGTGGGTGGACCGCAGCCGACGGCGTTTTCTGAGCGGCGGGCTGGCTGCGGTGCTCTTTGCTGCGTTGCCCTTTGCCTATCAGGCGATCCCGTGGATCAACGTCTTTTTCTACCCGCTGGAGACCTTTTTGCTCCTTGCCACGGCGATGGCCTACTGGAAAGCGCGCGTCAGCGGGCGACGCGTATGGTTGTTCCTGGCCTGGTTCTTCTGCTTTCTCAGCCCTTTTGAAATTGAACAAGGTTTGATGGCTAATACGCTTCTCTTTACCATCGAACTGATCCTCTGGATACAGCGGCGACAGGCGTATCCCTGGCTGACCGGCCCTTTTGTCGGCGGCTTGCTCAACGTCCTCTTCTTCGTCCTCTGGCAGCTGGTGCCCAAATTCGATTACAGCTTTGGCGCGCCGACAGGAAACCGACTCTACGTCATCTGGATGTATTTTCTCCAGGGATTGACCTATCCCATCGCGCCGCTGGCTTTTTTCTTGGAAGAAAGGCTGGGTTGGCATGACCTGGAAGTGATCCTGATCATGGGGTTGCTAACCGTAGGTGGGCTTTCTGTTGTGCTTGCGCGCCGCCGTCGCCCAGGACTGGTCGCCCTGGCGTTGAGCTGGTTCCTTGCTTTTAGTTTGATCCCCGGCGTCATGGTGACGGCTGACTACGCCATCAACTCTCCACGCCTGCTCTACCTGGTCGGGCCGGCCATTGGCTGGTTTTGGGGCGCGGTACTGGCCGAGGGATGGTACGCGCAGCGGTGGCGGCGCCCGTGTCGCGTGGGCGTCGTTCTACTCGTGGCCTTCACGGTGATCTACAGCGGCATTTTCATCGCCGACAAGCGCTGGCTCTACCAAGTGGGCACGCGTCCCATCAAGGACGTCGCCCGTATCGCGCAGGAGGCGGCGCGTTCCTCCGACGCGGAGGACGCGTCTGGGCCGCTCTTCGTCAACCTGCCGTCGTGGCTTGCAGCGAAGGATCGCTTCTACGCCATAGGCAGTCACGGCGCCCAGCTTATTCCTCCGTGGGTCGATATGCAGAGCGTGATCTACGCCCAGACCGGAGCGTTCTATCCCGCCAACGCCGTGCGCTTTGACGCGACGGTCAGCCCGCAGCCGCCCACTTACTGGCATTCGCCGTATGGCGTCGCCCAGGATGTCGCACAGATGCGCGCGCATCTCACAGATCATGGGGAGATTTTTGCTACGGACTACCGCGCTGACCGGATCGACGTGCGGTTTGCCGGTCGCGTCACCGATGTCCCCTGGGACGCGACGCAGGTGAACTTCGCCAATCAGATTGCGTTGGGGCCGGTACAGACCATTCCCGCTGACAAGGGCCTGGTGCTTGATCTCACGTGGCGGATAGAGGAAAAAGTGTCGTCGCCCAATCTGACCATCTTCGTTCACCTTATCGGGCCGGATGGGCAGGTGTGGACGCAGGCTGACGGCGACCCCATCCAAGGAGTAGCCCCCTTCTGGTTGTGGGAACCGGGACAGACGCTGCTGGATCGGCGCTATCTCCCCTGGCCCCCCGATGGGCCGCCTGGCGTCTACCACGTCGCAGTAGGGCTCTATGAACGCGCCAGTCTGGAGCGACTGCCGGCTTTCTCACCGCAAGGGGAGCGATTTCCCGATGATCGACCTATTGTGTTGGAGGTGGAGTACACGCCATGAAACCGAAAATCACCGTGGTTATGCCGGCCTATAACGCCGCCCAAACGTTGGAGCGCACCTATCGAGACCTTCCTCATCAGCTGATAGATGAGGTCATCCTGGTGGACGACGTCAGTCAGGACGAGACCGTGGAAATTGCCCGGCAGTTGGGCCTGAAAGTCATCATCCACATCCAGAATCGAGGGTACGGTGGCAATCAGAAGACGTGCTATATCGAAGCGCTCAAGGATGGCGCGGACATCGTGGTGATGTTGCACCCGGATTATCAGTACGATTCGACGCTGGTGCCGGAGCTTATCGCCCCTATTCTGGAAGATCGGGCCGACATGGTGTTAGGGTCCCGTTTCATGGGGGAGGGAGCCTTGAAGGGAGGCATGCCGCTTTACAAATACATCGCCAACCGATTTTTGACCATCGTGGAGAACCTGGTGCTGGGATTGCACCTCTCGGAAGGACACACAGGCTTCCGAGCCTACCGGCGTGAGCTCCTGGAGACTATTCCTTTCCTACTCAACTCTGATAAATTCGTTTTCGATAGCGAGATCATCGCCCAGGCCGTGGCCTTTGGCTTTCGCATCACCGAGATTGGGGTGCCCACGCGCTACTTTGACGAGGCCTCGTCGGTGGATTTCAAAAATAGTGTGGTCTACGGGCTTTCCACGCTCTGGACGTTGGCCAGATATCTGGCGTATACGTGGGGTCTGGCCTCAATACCGCAGTTTGAGAAAGAGCTCAAGGATGTGATCAGCCGGTACCACTCCTGTTTTCACGTATTGAGAATCGCTGATCGGGAAGGAAACTCACATGGAGGATCTAATGCTCGGTGAACGACGCATCTACGCCGAGACCGACATGCTGGCCCGCGCCGTCGCCCAGCACGTGGTCACCATCTGCCAGAACACCCGCTCGGAGCGTCGGCCCTTCACGCTGGCGCTCTCGGGCGGATCGACGCCCCGTCCGGCTTATGAGTACCTGGCGAGACCACGCTTCTCCGAGCGGATGGACTGGGAGCGCACGCACGTCTTCTGGGGCGACGAGCGCTGCGTGCCGCCCGACGACGCGCGGAGCAACTACCGCATGGCGAAAGAAGCGCTGCTCGACCACGTCCCCCTCCCCCAGAGCAACATCCACCGCCTGCGGGGCGAGCTGCCGCCCGAGGAGGCCGCAGCGCAGTACAAGGACGCGCTCCGCGCCGTCTTCGGCGACGTCCGGGTCCCAACCTTCGACCTGATCCTGCTCGGTCTGGGCGAGGACGGACACACGGCGTCGCTCTTTCCCGGCACGGAGGCGCTCGGCGTGCGCGACCGCTGGGTCGTCCCCAACTACGTGGCGGGGCTGGATACCTGGCGATTAACGCTGACGCTGCCGGTGCTGAACGCCGCCGCGCACGCCACCTTCGTCGTCGCCGGCGCTCAGAAGGCTGACGTGCTGAACGACATCTTCGCGGCGGACTCTGAGCCGGCGCCCGAAGGGACGTCCGAACCCGCGCCCTATCCGGCGCAACGCGTCCATCCTCCCGACGGACGTCTGATCTGGCTGGTCGACGCCGAGGCCGCGGGGATGGCCTGACGCGCGTGAACGTACAGCGGCGACAGTGGCGTTCGTTGGGCAGCGCGCTGCTCCTGGCGCTGCTCCTGGGCGCGCTCTGGTGGACCGGACCGCAGGTCGCGCGGACGGAAGCGCCGCCGGACTTCGAGGCGCTGGCGGCGCGCCAGGGCCGCGTCGACGCGTGGTACCGGCGGCGGGGCGACCGGCGGCGGGGCGACCGGCTCCCCGCTGCCCTGCCGCAGCGCCGGGAGGGCAGCGCTCCTCCGGCGGTCCAGCCGCTGACCCACAGCGACCCACTGACCCCCGCAGTCTTCCTGCCGCTGATCCAGCGTGCTGAGCGCGCCTTTCCGGCATACGAGCGGCGCGCGCTCTGGATCACGCGCTTCGATTGGACGCGCTACAACGAGGCGCCGACCCCGGCAACTATCGACGCCCTGGTCGCTAACGCCGCGGAGGCGGGCTTCAACACGCTGCTCTTCCAGGTGCGGGGCGCCGGCGACGCCTACTACAGCTCGACGCTGGAGCCCTGGGCCGCCCGGCTCACCGGCTCGCTCACCGAGACGCTGGGCCAGGACCCCGGCTGGGACCCGCTGGCGCGCATGATCAGCGTCGCCCACGCCTCCGATCTGGAGGTGCACGCCTACGTCAACGTCCACCCGACGTGGGTTTTCACATCGCCGCCACCCGAAGCCATCACGCCCACGCACCCCTTCTGGGCCTGGACCTCCGCCGACTATCCCGACTGGCCTCCGGACGCCGAGAACAAGTGGGCCGCCTGGCGCCATTGGGACAGCACCGGGCAGCCCATGAACCTCAACGCTGGCTACCTCTGGGCCAGCCCGGGCGTCGACCTGGTGCGCGATCACGTCGTGGCGGTGGTCGAAGAGCTGGTCACCCGCTACCCGGTGGACGGCGTCCACCTCGACCTGGTGCGCTACGCCGACGCGGACTACTCCTACGACCCGCTGAGCAACGCGGCAGCCGGCGACGTCAAGACAGCGGCGCGCGACCAGTGGCAGCGCGACCGCGTCACCGACCTGGTGCAGCGCGTCATGACGGTCACGACGGCAGCGCGCCCCGACGCCTGGGTCACGGCGGCGGTCTGGCCCTACTACGAAGACAAATGGGACTGGGGCCTGTGGACGGGCTACGACAAGCTCTATCAGGATTCCAAGGGTTGGCTGGCGGCGGGCGTCGTGGACGGCGTCATGCCCATGCTCTACGGGAACGGCGACTCGATCCCCGACGATCTGGAGCAGTGGGAGACGCTGGCGGCGGACTTTCTGGCAGACGCTGCCGGGCGGCACGTCTATCTGGGTGTCGGCACCTTCTACACGGACTTCGCGGAGATCGAGTCGCGGATCTGGTCGGCACGGGCGCTGGGCGCGCCGGGTCACGCGCTCTTCTCCTACGGCGCCCTCGACCTCAACGACTACTGGGACGACCTCGCGGCGGGCCCCTACGCCCAGCCGGCGGAGATCCCCCCGCGGCCCACGGGTGCAGAAACTCGGTTTTCTTCAGCGGATTAACGTTCGAACGTTTGAACTTTAACTTTCGACCTTAGACCTATGCTTATGAGGAGATTCCATGTCAGACAGCGACATCAAGCAATTCATGGCCGAACGCGAGACGCTCAACGAGATTGTGATGGACTACGCCGGGCGCGACATCAAGCGCTTCTTCAATCTGGACACCAACGTCTATAAAGACGGCGCCCTGCCCCGCAAGACCAAGGAACTGTTGGGGCTGGTCGCCTCGACGGTACTGCGCTGCGACGACTGTATCAACTACCACCTGATCCAGTGCCGCGAGCAGGGAGTGACGACCGAGGAACTAGAGGAGGCGCTGAGCGTGGCGCTGATCGTCGGCGGCTCCATCACCATCCCCCACCTGCGCCGCGCCTTCCAGGCCTGGGACGACCTGCAAGAGGAAGCGTGATCAACGGACGCCCAAAGACGCGAGCGGATTTAGCGGATTGCTTTTAATCCATAGCCAGGTGCGTTGCACCTTATACCGTACGTTGAAGACAACCTTACGAGTGTCCCCCCGCATATCCACAGATTACCCGTGGCTATTTGTTCTTGGATTCAACTCATGACTCTGCTGAAAAAAGCCTTCTCAGCAGAGATAAGGGTACTATATGTAGTGGTTGGATGGAATCCAACCACTACATAGCACGGGGCGGAGCCCCGTTGCCTACGGACCCCATGTTTTTCTTTGGCTGCACCTTTTTTCAGTGCAGCCAACTCGTAAGTGCAAGAAATGACCGTTGGGAAAGAGAGGCAGCGGCACCGGACTCGGCCTGGCGGTCACGCAGGGCGGGCGCATCTGGGTTGAAAGCACCTTGGGCAAGGGCACGGTCTTTCGGTCCACGCCGCCACTTGTTTCCGAACACAACACTGCATCCACAAGTGACTCGCAACTTGGGGGCTTGGTGATTTACTGGGTCGGATTCCGCCCAGGTCTGAGACTTGGCCCTGGTGTCAGGCAAAAACCCAAGGAGAGGATCCCTGGCGGACCCTCGTTATCGTGATAGTAACACGTTAACATTATGAATATCAACCAGCTTAGACTCCTTATGCAGCCATCAACCCTGATCGGGGAGAATAGAGCGTATGCTTGCCCGTATAGGTATATCGGTCTCTGGGGTCATGGATGAGGGTTCGAATCCTTAGCCCCCAGCCAAAGAAACGCCCGGCCTTGCGCCGGGCGCTGGGCGGCACCCGGACGCACATCGCCAGCCAATTCCTGGGCGAGTCGTTCCTGCTGGGCGCGGTTGGAGGCGCGGGCCTGTATCCGGCCCTGCGGGCGGCAAATCTCTCGCCGACGGAGGCGCTGAGGACGACGTAAGCTTGCAAGTATGTTTACGCTAATTCCGCAGCATGTAGCAGACGATCAGAGATATGGCGTGCTTGCAAAGCCAACAATTCCCGTGGTGCTTGTTCTGGCCAGAGGGTGCGCCAGACTAACAACTCACGTTGCAAGGGGGCAAGTTCCAAGAGCAATGATTGGGGAACGTGCGGGGCGCTTATTTCGATCAATATCGCCGCTTCACGCAGCCACTGGTCAACCAGAGCCGTGGATTGTGGCGCTGTCGCGCGGGAGGCGATGTGTCCGAAGGTTGAGGCCAGATTCCCAATTTGTTGGGGCCATGCCAATTGAGAAAAGCGTTCATAGAATTGCGGCGTGACGGGCATTATCTCACCTCCAGTAATCGCCGTACAATATGCTCGATGCGTTTGCGTAAATCAGGGTCTTGTACTGCTAACGTCCGATTGTTTTGCCGGGGGCGAATGTTGATCAGAGACTCAAATCCAACCTCATGGTCCAATGGATACCAGTCAGCTCCCCAAATGGCCTGTTGTTGGCTACCATCTTCAAGCAATGCAGCCTCACAATCCGCATGGAGTTCGCCGCCGCCAGCCAGGATTTCTCGATCAACATCCACAGCAAGTTTAATGAAGTTCTCGCCAAAGACCTCGCACATTTGTTTTAGTTTTTCCCGTGTGACAGGTTCACGTATAATCAGGATCATAGGGTGCCTCCCAAGATAAGGTAGTGCTCATGTGTGCTTTTGGATTGTCTTGTTGTACGCTCGCATTCGCCGTATAACGCTATTATAGCACGAGGTGTTGTTGAAAAAACAACGGCACAGCCTTTTATCACCGTTTCAATACAGTGGTTTAAACTGGTGTTTTTTCACCGATGATGGGGACTGACTCCACACCTGCGCTGACGCTCGCGACTATGTATCCACCTGCTTGGCTACTATAAGTTACTGTGGTACTTACCGGGTGTGCCGCTATCCGGCGAATGCAATCCCTTCTAGAATAACTCAGGCTTGTAGCGTTGCTTGCAGTTGAGCTTGTTGTTCCCATTTTCCATCTCCCAGTACACTCAGTCGCAAGATTGGGTCTTGACAAACAAACGATAATGTTTTACAATATATGGGAACGCTCCCGGAATCGTTCCCATATTAGTCAAGTTTATGCAAAGGGTGAATAATATGCGATCTTCATCCAATATGCCCAAGAAACCCACCATTCACGATGTCGCACGGGAAGCAGGCGTCTCCAAATCGACCGTTAGCCGTGTACTGAACAACCGAGGCTACGCGTCACCTGAGACCATAGCCCGTGTGGAGCAAGCCGTCGCACATCTCAATTATATTCCACAAGCATCGGCGCGCGGGTTAGCCAGTCAGCAGACCAAAACGGTAGGATTTGCGGTCAACGACTTGGCGACGCTATTCGTCCCGCCCCTGCTCTCCGGTATTGAATCAGCGGTTCGGGCCGCGGGATACAGACTGCTGATTTCCACAGTAGAGGATAGAACTGAGAGTGTCCATAACCTCTCGTTAGGCCCCCACAACACCGACGGATTGATCGCTTTTGCCAACTGCTACAGCAACGATCAAATCAAACAGTTCTACGAACGAGACTATCCTGTCGTGTTGTTGCACCGGTGCCCTCCGCCGGAAATGAACCTCCCTTGTATCAATATCGAAAATGAATCCTCTACCCAGACAGTCATCAATCACCTCATTCAGGTTCACGGCAAACGTCGAATCGCCTTTTTGCGTGGACCAAAGAGCGAACAGGATTCCATTGAGCGCGAGCAAGGCTACAAGCAGGCGCTGCGAGAGAATGGCATACCGCTTGACCCCGCACTGATCACCTTTGGTGGATTCAACTTAGGTCTGGCAAAGCAGGCCATTTACGAGCTGCTGGATCAGTCAGTCTCTTTCGATGGGGTTTTTGCAGGGGATGACGACGCCGCCGTGGGCGTCATTCGGGCGCTGAAAGAACGGGAAATTGCGGTGCCTGAGGATGTAGCCGTGGTCGGCTTCGACGACGACCATCGTGCTGCTGACATATCTCCCCCTTTGACCACAGTCCACGTTCCCTTTGAGAAGATAGGAAAAGAAGCCGCACAAGCCTTGTTCGCGTATATTGAGCATGGTCGTATCACCGCAAAAGTCTTATCGACTGAAGTTGTGTTCCGAAGGTCATGCGGCTGTTGAGCTGGAACAAGCAAGTACCAGAAGGAGGTGGATAACAGGAAATCAATTGGTGCGAGTTGTTGTTCAAAAAAAGCATGAAATACGCTTGCTCCTCTGCGGCCAACAGACTAAGCAATGGTATTTCATGCTGGGCAAAATCAATCACCCAAAAAGGAGTATATCATGCCTAGGA
>CAZCPK010000094.1:0-10946 GCA_964500755.1 uncultured Anaerolineales bacterium | reverse complement strand
TCGCAGGGAGATTCTGAGAAGCCCTGGAAAGCCTCAGAACCGCTTCGTTTGCCCCCTTACGGAGGCCGGTTGCGCTGCCCGCGTTTAGCTGGTACCATAACCAGCACTATGGAAATCTTTAACGTGGGGGGGTGGGAACTGCTCCTGATCCTTTTCCTGGGTCTGCTGCTCTTTGGCCCCGAGGATCTGGTCAAGATAGCGCGCACGCTCGGTCGCTATGTTCAGCAGGCGCAACAGACCTGGCAGCAGTTCGCGCTCGATCTGGACACGGAGATCGCCAGGCAAGCGCAAGAACAGGAAGACGCCGCCGCGCCTGAACCACGTATCATGCCTCCAGAAGGCATGCCTCCAGAAGGCATGCCCCCAGAAGGGGACAGACCTCCGGAGGTCGCGGTCTCTCACTGTGACCCCGCCCAGTTCCGCGAGGAGAGCGCCGCGCCCGAGGAGCCGACCGGTGAATGATCGCGAAGCCCCGCTTTTAGAGCACGTAGCCGAACTCCGCCAACGCTTGCTGCGCGCCGCCATCGCCCTGGTGCTTGGTGCCGTCATCGGCTCCATCTTCACCCGGCCCGCCGTGGAGCTGCTCGTCCGCCCCACGGAGAGCGCCAACATCGTGGTGCTCAGCCCCATCGAGGGACCCGTCACCTATTTCCGGGTCTCGCTCTTCCTGGGGGTGATCGTCGCCCTGCCCTACGTCACCTACCAGATCTACGCTTTCGTCCGCCCCGGCCTCTACCCCCACGAGCGGCGCTTTATGCGCCTCTCCATCCCCCTGGTGCTGCTGCTCTTTCTCCTGGGGACGGCCTTCGGGCTATTCGTCCTCGTACCGCTCAGCATGCCCGTGCTGAGCGGCTTCTTCGCCGGCATCGTCGACCCCATGTATTCTCTCAACGAGTACCTGGGCTTCGTCACCGCCATCCTGCTCTGGATGGGGTTGCTCTTCCAGACGCCGCTGGTGATCTACGTGCTGACAAGTTTCGGGCTTGTGACCCCCAAAGGATTGAAGAAGGCCCGGCGGTACGTCATCTTCGGCGCCGGTTTCCTCGCCGCCGTCATCACGCCGACGACGGACCCGGTAACCATGCTCCTGACCATGGCCCCCTTCGTCGTGCTCTACGAGATCGGCGTCCTGCTGGCGAGGGTGGCGACCCACCGGCGCCGTACTGACCAAAACTGACAGAGGAGCGAATCCATGAAACGCGCATTACGCTGGTATGACCTGATCACCATCAACAGCTACTACCTCGGTCTGAGCGTCAACAATCAGACCATGCTGCCGCTGGTGCTGCCCCTGCTCGTCCAGCAGTTTGTGGGCGAGACGGCGAAAGGCACGTACTTCGGCACCCTGCGCCTCTGGGGTCTGATGGTCGCCTTGCTGGCCCAGGCGCTGATGGGCATCCTCTCGGACCGCAACCCGAGTCGCTGGGGACGGCGGCGCCCCTTTATTCTGGTCGGCACGCTCTCGGCCCTGGTTCTCGTCGGCGCTATGATGTGGACGACCACGCTCGCGGGCCTGCGCGGCTTCTGGCTGCTCTTCGTCAGCTACCTTATCTTCCAAGTCTGCATCAACGTGGCCCACGCCGCCATCCAGGGTCTGATCCCCGACCTGGTGCCGGAGGCGCTGCGCGGACGCTATTCGGGCGTCAAGGCGCTCTTCGAGGTCCCCCTGCCGGTGATCCTGGTCTCCTTCGTCATCGCGCCCATGATCGCGGAGGGCAATCTCGTCCTGGGCATCGCGGTGATGGCCGGCGTCCTCACGCTCTCCATGCTGATCACCATGTTCGTTCCCGAGGCCCCGCTGGAAGAGGAGCCTCCCCCCCTGGATTGGGAACCTTTCCAACGCCTGCTGCTGATGACGGGCGTCTTCACGGCTATAATCCTGGGCATGCGAGAGGTTATCCAATGGATCGGGCGCCTGCTGGAGAACGTGGAGTCCGTGGCGGGGTTAGTCGCCGGGATGGGCCTGACGGGGTTGCTGGCGATGGGACTCACCATCGCGGCGGGCGTCTGGCTCTGCGTGCGGATCTCGCTAGGCCGCGAGCGCGCGCAGGAAAATCCCTCGTTCACCTGGTGGGTCGTCAACCGCCTGGCCTTTCTCGTCAGCCTGATCAACCTCTCGGGTTTCGTGCTCTACTTCGTGCAAGCGCGCCTGGGCCTCTCGGAAGCGGCGGCGGCGCAGCCGGCAGGGCGCGTCATGCTCTTCGTCGGTATCTCGCTGCTGCTCTCGGCGCTGCCCAGTGGCTGGCTGACCGACCATTTCGGCGCGCACCGCGTCGTCATGGTCAGCGGGCTGGTCGCGGCGGCGGGAACGCTGATCCTGCTGCTCGTGCCCAGCATCACGCTAATCTACGCCGGCGGTTTCGTCGTCGGCCTCGCGGGCGGCTCGTTCTACGCCGCCAACTGGGCGCTGGGCACCGCGCTCATCCCCCCCAAGCAGGCCGCGCACTACCTGGGCATCTCCAATCTCGCAGGCGCGGGCTCCGGAGCAGTGGGTGCCTACCTCAGCGGCCCCATCGCCGACTACTTCACACAGCACGTCCCGCAATCGCCGGGGTTGGGGTATATCCTGATCTTCGCACTCTACGCCCTCCTCTTTCTGGGGTCCTCACTGGTGCTCCTCAAGGTCAGGGCGCCGCTGCAAGCTGCCGCAGAACAACACATCTCTCCATAAAGCAGTCAACTCTCTCGCCTCCCTGCGATTTTTGTTGCCCTGACCTAACTAGCAGAAATCAGATTTTTTGTGATTCGATACTGTAGATAGACTTTTCGCAGTTCAAACCCTAGGTGGAGGGGGATGATCTACTAAAAATCCGATTTCTTGGGCTTTTTCACCAGAGCCGATCTTGAGATATAATGAGCAAACGAAACGACTCAAGGGGAGGTGGATGCATCAGGTTGTCCCCGGTTACGCTTTCCATCCACATCAATAGTGTGAACATTTCCCCCGTGAGCTGCATGTAACGCTATAGAGACGTTCGTCGCGCGCGACTGGAGGTATCGGCTGTCCGTCTCAACGTTATTCGCCGTAAGCACGCCCGCCGCCCCATGGTGGGCCCACCTGACGACGCTGGCCCTGACGGTCCGGCGGGCGGTGGGCCGACTCGTCTTTATGGCGACCGAGGGCGCGCACGGCGCGGAGAGCGGGGGCGTATCGACCCGGGAGTTGATCCTGCGCTTTCAACAAGGACAGTCCCGCACCTTCGATGCGCTCTTCAACCGCTACAAGGATTACGCCTACCGCGTCGCCTTCTACGTCATCCGCCACCGGGAGGAGGCCGAGGAGGCCGTCCAGGAGGCTTTCCTGGACGTGCTGCGCGCCCTCCCCGACTACGACGTCGACGGTAAGGCCAGCTTCCGCACCTGGCTCTATCGCGTGGTCGTCAACCGGTGCAAGATGCGGATGCGGGGGAAGCGGGAACCCTCCGTCGAGTGGGACGACGTCGAGGAGCGGCTGGAGCGCCTGCCCGTGCCCGGCAATCCGCAGAAGCCGGAGCGCGCGCTGTTACAGCAAGAGCGCGCGGCGGAGATCTGGCGCACGGTCAACGCGCTCTCGGAGGCGCACCGCGCCGTGCTGCTGCTCCGTTACCAGGAGGATCTCGCGTACGAGGAGATCGCGCAGGTGCTGGGCATCAAGTTGGGCACGGTGAAATCGCGGCTCTACAACGCGCACCGTAAGTTGCGAGAGCTGTTGGGATAACGAGATGGGTCAAGGATAGTGTGGGATTATAGGAAAAAGGGATGGATACGAGACACGTTGAAGCGGAGCTGATCGCCTATCTGGACGGCGAGCTGTCGAAGCGGGAACGCGCCCGAATCGAGGCACACCTCGCCGACTGCGCCCGCTGTCGGGCGGAGCTGGCGGAGCTCCGCGCGCTGCGGGACGAGGTCGACGCGACCTACGACGCCGCGCTCTCCCCGGTCGAACTCTCCTACACGGCAACCCAACGTATCCGCGAGCGGCTCCACCAGACCGCCGAGCGACCCGGCTGGTGGTGGCAGCTGCGGCGC
This sequence comes from uncultured Anaerolineales bacterium, assembly GCA_964500755.1. Taxonomy (GTDB): domain Bacteria; phylum Chloroflexota; class Anaerolineae; order B4-G1; family SLSP01; genus G713. Next base: position 6,938 of record CAZCPK010000094.1, on the reverse strand, counting down.
AACTGGGGCGTGCTGGCGCAGGCGGCGTTGGCCCTGGTGATGATCGTCGCCTTCGTCGGCACCTACCGGACGGTCAATGTCCCGCTGGCGCAGCCCCAGCAAACCCTGGTGCTGGGCCAGCGCGAGCTGGCGCCGGGACGGCAGGCCGCCCTGCGCGTCGTCGTGCGCACCGCCGAGAGCGTCAGCCCCGTCGCCGGCGCACTGGTCTCCGTGAGTCTGCGCGAGGCGCCCGGCGTGCTCCGCCAGGTCTACCAGGGCGTGACCGGCCCCGACGGCACCGCCGACGTCACCTTCACCGTCCCTGAGGAACTGGAGGGCAACGCCGACCTGGTGGTGGAGACCCGCTCCGACGCGGGCCGGGGCACCGTCGTCCGCCCCATCATCGTCGCCCGCCGCTACAAGCTCCTGCTTACGCCCGACAAGCCCGTCTACCGGCCCGGGCAGACGGTGCACGTCCGGGCGCTGGCGCTGGACGCCGGCGATCTCCACCCGGCGACGGGCGCGCCAATCCAACTGGCGCTCAACGGCCTCGCAGGGAGCGCGTCGGCGACGACGTCGGACTACGGCGTCGCCACGGGGGAACTCCCGCTGCCCGCTGACCTTGCCGCCGGCGACTACACGCTCCGCGCCACCCTGGGCGACACCGTTGCCGAGCGCGCCATCTCCGTGCGGGACGAGCCCCTGCCCGCCTTCCGGGTGACCCTCTCGCCGGAGCAGGCGGTCTATGCGCCGGGCGCGCGCCTGCAGGGCGCTGTCGAGGCGTCCTACGTCTTCGGCAAGCCCGTCGTCGACGCGGAGGTGACGGTGCGTGGCTACGCGCTGCACGACGGCGCGCGGATCTCCGTCGCCGAGGCCGACGTGACGACGGACGCCCGGGGCCACGCCACCTTCACGCTCAATCTGCCGGCGAACTACGGCGCAGACGCCCTCGCCACCCTGGAGCTTGAGGCGGAAGTGCGGGATCCGGCCGGGCAGAAGGCGGGCGTGCGCACCCAGGTGCCGATCACGGCGGAGCCGCTGCGCGTCCAGGCCGTGCCGGAAAGCGGCGCGCTCAAGCCCGGCGTCGAGAACGTCGTCTACGTCAGCACCACCACGCCCGACGGGCGGCCCCTGGCGACGGCGCTGACGGTCGAAGGTCCGGGCTTCACACGCGCGCTGACGACCGACGCCTACGGCCTGGGCGCCTTCCGCTTCTCTCCGGCGGAGGGACGGACGCGGCTGCAGATCACGGCCCGGGACGAGACCGGGCGCGCGACCACGACAACGCTCACGTTAGCCGCCGAGGCCGGGGAGCGGACGCTCCTGCTGCGCACCGACCGCGCCGCCTACGAGGTGGGCGAGACGCTGCGCGTCGAGGCGCTGGCCCACGGGCTGCCGGACGAGACGCCCATCTACTTAGACGTGGTGCGCGAACAGCAGATCGCGGCGGTGCTCTCGGCGCCGTTGGAACAGGGCAGCGCGACCTTTGCGCTGGATCTGGACGGCGACCTGCTCGGCTCCCTGGATCTGCGCGCCTACGCGCTCACCGCCGATAACGCGCGCATCGAGGATCACCGCTGGGTCGTCGTCGACGCGCCGGACGCGCTGGACGTGACGCTCGCCGCTGACCGCGAGGTCTACCGCCCCGGCGAGACCGCCGAGCTCGCCGTGCGCACGACGCGCGCCGCGAAGGACGCCCCGACCACCGCAGTGGTGGGCCTCAGCGTCGTCGACGCGTCGGTCTACGCCCTGGAGACCCAGCCCGCGACCTTCGCGCGGCTCAGCGCCCTGCTCGACGCGGGCCTGCTGGAGCGGCGAGGCGCCGTCTCCGACCCCGACACGCTGCTGGACGCCGAGACCGCCCGCCGTACGGCGCAAGAGGTCGCCGCGCGGGCGGCCTGGGCCACCGCACCCGCCGCCGACTACACCCTGGAGGCGCAGACCGCGCTGAGGCCGGAGGTTGACGCCGCCCGCGTCCGCACGGCGCGAGGTTTCGCCTGGGGCATGCTCCTGCTGCCGCTACTGATGAGCGCGCTCGTCGTGCGGGGCCTGGCACCCTGGGGTACGCTGCGCCGCGCGCTGCGCCGGGTCGGCGTCGGCCTGCTCATCTTCATGCTCGTCTCCCCGCTGACCGGGTTGCTCTTCGGGGGGGGGAGCTGGCTGCTGGCGCAGCTGCTGGGCGCCCAGGCCGTGCTCCTCCCGCTCAGCGTCGTCGTGGTGGTGCTGCTGGCGCTGGTCGGCGTGAGCTGGTGGCGGCGCGACGCACGGCTCCAGGCGGCGACGGGTCTGGTCGCCGCGTACCTCGTCGTGGGCGCGGGCGCGCTCCTGGTCGGCGCGCCGGTCGACGTGCCCACGGGCTGGCTGCTGGCAGGTGTGATCGCCGGCTTCCTGCTGCTCATCGCCGCGCTGGCGCTGCTGGGCCAGGGCCTGCTGCTGGAAGGTCGTCCGGGCGCGGGCTGGCTGACGACGGCGCTGGGCCTGCTGCTGATCCCGCTGGCGCTGACGTTGGCCTTCAGCCCGGCGCTGACCTCTCCGCTGACGCGGACGCTCGCCAGCCCCGAGCTCTACGCCGGGCCGCTGAGCTGGCTCACGGGCTGCGCCGCTCCGGAGATGACGGGGGAACCGACGTACGAACCCGAAGATGATGTGGAAGAGGAAATTGTCACCGAAGAGGTCGTCGTCACAGCAACGCCGGTGCCCACCGAGGAGCCCGCCGAAGAAGCGCCTGTTGAAGAACCAACCGAGGTGCCGCCGGAGGCCACCGCCACCTCGCCGCCCGCGCCCTATCCCTTCCGGCAGGTCTTCCCGGAGACGCTCTACTGGGACCCGGAAGCCTACACCGACGCCGAGGGGCGGCTGCACGTCAGCCTGCCGCTGGCGGACAGCGTCACCACCTGGCAGATCTCGGCGCTGGCGTCGACCCGCGAGGGCGTCCTGGGCGCGGCGACCGCCCGGCTGCCCGTGGTGCAGGACTTCTTCGTCGATCTGCAAGCACCCCGGCAGAGCGCGGTGGGGGAGACGATCACGGTCAACGCCACGCTCTACAACTACGCCGAGACCGCACAGACCGTCCGGCTGATGCTGGCGTCCCAGGCCGGGCTGACGCTGCTCGACGCTCCAGACGCGGTCGCCGTCGCGCCCGACGGCGTCGCGACGGCGACGTTCACCCTGCGGGCGGACGCCGCCGGGACCTTCGCCCTGCAGTTGACCGCCGCGGGCGAGGACGTGTTCGACGCCGTGGAGCAACAGATCGTCGTCACGGCGCCGTGAGCGTTATTCAGAGATAAAGGAGCCCCATGTCCCCACGGTACACCTTCGATCCCAAGCAGGTCCACACCACGGCGCTCATCGTCCCCGGCGCCGTGGTGATCGGCGACGTGCGAATCGCGCGCGACGTCAGCATCTGGTACAACGCCACGCTGCGCGGCGACCTGGAGCCGCTGATCCTGCACGCGGCGGTCAACGTCCAGGATAACTGCGCGCTGCATACCTCGCATGGTCATCCCGTTATTTTGCACGAGGGCGTCAGCGTGGGACACGGCGCCATCGTCCACAGCGCCGAGGTGGGCCCCAACACGCTGGTGGGCATGGGCGCGGTGCTGTTGACCGGCGCAGTGGTGGGGCGCGACTGCATCGTCGGCGCGGGGGCCGTCCTGCCGGGCGGCAAGAGCTATCCCGCCGGGCACCTGATCCTGGGGGTGCCGGGGCACGTGGTGCGTCGTCTGACGGAGGAGGAGCTAGAAGAGAACCGCCAGACGACGCGGAATTACGTCGAGTACGCGCGCCGCTACCGCGCGGAGCACCCAGAAGAGTGACGTCGGCTCAGGCGGGCCAGATTTTGCGTCCGCCGCCCGGCGCGACGATCTCGTCGATGCGCTCCAGCTCGGCGTCGGAGAGACGGGGCAGCAGCGCCGCCTTGACGTTCTCCTGCACCTGGCGCGGCGTCTTGGCGCCCGGTATCGTCGCGGTGACCGCCGGGTGCGCCGTTACGAACTGCAACGCCAGCTGCGCCAGCGAGCGCCCGTCGGTCAACTCCCGCAACAGCTCAACCTTCTGCAGGTCGTCCAGGAAGGTGGCGCGTTCATCGGGATTTTCGTGCCAGCGGCGGCGGAAGTCCCCTTCCTCGAAGCGCGTCTCCGGCGTGAATTTGCCCGTCAGGATGCCCATCGCCAGCGAGCCCCGCGTCAGGACGCCGATGTCGTGTTCCCGGCAGTAGGGAAAGATCTCCCGCTCCGGGGTGCGGTTGAGGATGCTGTAGTCAATCTGCAGCGCGGAACACTGCCCGTCGGCGTTGAAGGCCTTGAGGTAGTCGAAGTCGCTGGTGCTGACGCCGTAGGCGCGGATCTTGCCCTGCTGCTGGAGCTTCTGAAAGGCTTCCAGAAAGATCTCCATGTGGGGCTCGCGGAAGTTGATGTGGTTCTGCAGCAAGTCGACGTAGTCGGTCTGCAGGCGGCGCAGGTTGCTCTCCACCGCCGCGATCAGTTTCTCGACCGTGTCGTAGGCCGAGCGCTGCGACTCGTCCTCGAAGCCGCGCCAGCCGACCTTGGTCGCGACGATAAACTTGTCGCGGCGCCCTTGCATGGCCCGTCCGAGCAGCTCCTCGCTGTGTCCATCGCCGTAGACGTCGGCGGTGTCGAAGAAGTTGACGCCCAGATCCAGCGCCGCGTCGATGGTGCTCAACGACTGCTGATCGTCGGTCTCCCCCCAGGACGTACCGCCGATGGCCCACAGTCCGCTCCCAATGACGGGAACTTCGATGCCGCTCTTGCCCAACGTCCGTCGTTCGATCTTGCTTGCCGTCGTCATCTTTCTTCTCCTTGCGACTGAGTTGCAGGTTAACAAGTTACAAGTTGAACGTTATCTTAATTCGCGTGGGAGTACCTAGCCAAGAGAAAACGTCGCCGACATAGGCTGATCAGCGTCTCACGAGAGCGTCACGTGGACGTCGACGCGTGTCTCGTCCCCGGCGGGTAGCGGCACGACGTCGCCTTCCACCGGCTCGCCAGCGACGGTCAGCGCCACGTCGTTGCCCGGACCGGCCCGCTCCACGGTGATTTGGTAGATCACGCCCCGGAAGACGCGGGTCGCCGTGTAGCCGTTCCACGCCTCGGGCAGCACCGGCGCGACGCGTAGACCATCAAAGGTGGGGCGGATGCCCAGCAGCCACTGTGTGATGGCGACGTAGTTCCACGCCGCCGTCCCGGTGAGCCAGGAGTTCTTTGCCTCACCGAAGGAAGGCGCGTCCCGCCCGGCGACCATCTGCGCGTAGACGTAGGGCTCGCAGCGGTGCACCTCGCTGATGGGTTCGCGGGCCGAGGGATTGATGTGCAGGTAGTAATCCATGGCGGCGTCGCCGCGCCCCACGCACGCCTCGGCGATCATCACCCAGGGATTGGTGTGACAGAAGATCCCGGCGTTTTCCTTGTAGCCCGGAGGATAGGTGGAGATCTCGCCCAGGTTGAGATAGTAGTGGGTGTAGGCCGGTTGGTGCAGCACGACGCCGTGCTTTGTCGCCAGGCGCTCCCGCACGGAATCCAGGGCCGCGACCGCCTGCCCCGCCTCCAGGCCAATGCCGCCCATCACACAGAGGCCCTGCGGCTCGACGTAGATCTGCCCTTCCGCACAGGTGTGGGAGCCGACCGGCTCACCGAAGTCATCGTAGGCGCGCAGGAACCAGGCGCCGTCCCAGCCGTGCTCTACCACGGCGCGCTCCATGGACCGGGCCGCTTCGGCGTAAAGGGCCGGCGTATCATCGACCTCCAGCTCCTCCTGATGTACCCAGCGGCAGACGTCGGCCATCTCCTGCGCCGCCAGCGTGAAGAGCCCCGCGATAAAGACCGACTCCGCCGTTTTGCCCTCCTTGCCGACCGTCGTCTGGAAAGACTCGCCCGGCTTCTCGGAGAAGGTGTTGAGGTTGAGGCAGTCGTTCCAGTCGGCGTGCCCGATAAGCGGCAACCCATGCGGCCCCAGCCGGTCCAGCGTATACTGAAGCGCGCGTTGCAGGTGCTCGTAGAGCGGCGCCTCGGTGCCGGACTTGTTCTCATAGGGCACCGGCTCCAATAGAATCGACCGGTCGCCGGTCTCCTTGAGGTAGGCCGCGACGCTCAGCACCAGCCAGAGCGGATCGTCGTTGAAGCCGCTGCCGATGGCGTCGTTGCCGCGCTTGGTCAGCGGCTGATATTGGTGATAGGCACCGCCGTTCTCCAACTGCGTCGCGGCGAGGTCGAGGATGCGCTGGCGGGCCCGCTCGGGCAGCATGTGGACGAAACCCAGTAGGTCCTGGTTGGAGTCGCGGAAGCCCATGCCGCGCCCGATGCCCGACTCGAAGTAGGAGGCCGAACGGGAGAGGTTGAAGGTAACGAGACATTGATAGGCGTTCCAGACGTTGACCATGCGGTCGACGTGCTCGTTCTCGGTTTCAACCTGGAAGCGTCCCAGCAGCTCGTCCCAGTAGTTGTGCAGCGCTGAGAACGCCGCTTCGACGTTATCGGCGTCGAGGTAGTGCTCTATGACGGGGGCGACGTACGTCTTGTTGAGCGTCTGCGAGCCGGGCGGCGCGAATTTCTCGTCCTGAGGATTCTCGTGATAGCCCAGGAGGAAGACGACCTGGCGCGACTCGCCGGGCGCCAACGCCAGCTCGACGTGGTGCGAGCCGATGGGCGACCAGCCGTGCGCCACCGAGTTGCCGGAGACGCCGCGTTCTACGACCTGCGGCGACGCCCAGCCGCGATAGGGGCCCAGGAAGTCCTCACGCTGTGTGTCGAAGCCAGCAATCGGCGCCGAGCAGGCAAAGTAGGCAAAGTGGTTGCGCCGCTCGCGGTACTCGGTCTTATGGTAGATGACGCTGGCCTCAACTTCCACCTCTCCGGTACTGAAATTGCGCTGGAAGTTGGTCATGTCGTCCTGAGCGTCCCAGAGCGCGAACTCGACGCTGGAGAAGAGGGAAATCTGCGCCTCGG
>CAZCPK010000093.1:0-11008 GCA_964500755.1 uncultured Anaerolineales bacterium | reverse complement strand
CAGCGGCAGGAAGAGCGCGGAGAGCCAGGCGGCGCGGTAGGCGGCCCGGTAGAGGCGCGACGACTTCTCGCTGAACTCGTCCAGGTTGCGCTCCTCGCGCACCAGCGCCTTGACCACGCGCACGCCGGAGATGTTCTCGCTGTAGGTGCCGGTCAACTCCGAGTTGAGCTTGCGCACCTTGCGGTACTGGGTCAGGATCTGCGTCTTGAACCAGATGGCGAGCACGATCATCAGCGGGATGATCAGCAGTACGACCAGCGCCAGCCGCCAGTTGATGGTCAGCATGTAGATCAACGAGGTCGTGATATTGAGAATCGCCCAGGTGATGTCGACCAGGCCCCAGGTGACCAGCTCGGCGATGCGACGGGAGTCTGACGTGACCCGCGACATAATCCAGCCCAGCGGTGTCTTGTCGAAGTAGGAGAAGGAGAGCGTCTGCAGGTGGTTGAAGAGCTTGCGGCGCAGATCGTACTGCACGCGCTCGCCCAACACGCCCGCCAGGTAGATAAAGCCAAAGACGGTGACGGCCTGGATGAAGGCCAGGACGCCGTAGCGCGTCAGCAGGTGCGTCAGCCGCGCCTGATTCCCCGCGACGATGCCCTCGTCGACGATCTGTTTCCCCAGATAGGTGAAGTTAGCGTCGAGGACCGAGGTGCCCGCGATCATGATCACAAAGCCCAGCACCCAGTGCCAGTAGGGACGGACCTGTTTGAGGATCCGCGCCACCACTTTGCCGTTGAACTGGGTGGTGAATTCTTCTTCTTGAAACGTTTGATGCGTCATCTGTTACTCCAAATGGTGTGCAAACTACTGAGTGAAGCGTGATGCGTGAGCCGGCACGCACTGCTCACGCATCACGCCGGTGACTATACGAGAGCGAGGGAGGCTTCCTGCTCGACCTCTTCCTCGATCCTCGCCTGAATCTCGTAGATTTCGCGGTAGAGACCCTCCTGGGCAATCAGATCCTCGTGGATGCCTTGCTGGACGATTCGGCCCTTGTCCAGGACCAGGATCCAATCGGCGCGCATCACGGTTTGGATGCGGTGGGCGATGACGAAGGTGGTGCACCGGTCCGTCTCGTCTTCCAGCGCCGCCTCGATCTGCATCTCCGTCTCGGTATCCACCGACGACGTGGCAGCGTCAAGGATCAGCAGACGGGGGTGCTTGAGCAGCGTCCGCGCGATGGCGATGCGCTGCCGCTGTCCGCCCGAGAGCGTCACGCCCTTCTCACCGACCAGCGTCTCGTAGCCCTGCGGGAACTCCATGATGACGTCGTGAATGGCTGCGGCTTGGGCCGCCTCCACCACGTCCGCGTCGCTGACCGCGCGACCGGAGCCGTAGGCGATGTTCTCCTTGATGGTGCGGGAGAAGAGGAAGGGCTCCTGTTCCACGATGCCGATCTGCTGCCGCAGCCAGCGGCGTGGATAGTCGCGTAGGTCGACGCCGTCCAGCGTGATCGACCCATGCTGATGATCGTAGAAGCGCAGCAGCAGGTTGACGATGCTGGTCTTACCGGAGCCGGTGGAGCCCAATAGCGCCACCGTCTGGCCCGGCTTGACGTGAAAGGAGATATCGTGCAGCACCGGGACCGGGTCCGCTTGTTCTGCCTCCTTGCCGTTCTTGGAAAGCGGCGCGGCGTAGGCGAAGTCGACGTTCTGGAAGGTGACGGCACCCTGCAGCGGTCGTTCGGTCAGCTCGGCGTCACCGGCTTCCGTCGGCTCGCGCTCCTCGGCGACGATGTCCATCACCCGCTCGTAGGAGACCAGCCCCGTTGAGACCTGGACGATAAGTCGCCCCAGGTTGCGCAGCGGCCAGACGATCCAGATCACCATGCCGTTGATCGCTAGGTAGGTTCCCAGGCTGATCTCACTGCGCATGGCCATCAGCGCGCCCAGCGTCATGACCAGAATCGTCTGCCCGGAGCAGAGAATGTCGGTGATGGGCCAGTAGAGTGAGTGCATGATCGTCAATCGTTTACCTCGACGGTACTTCTCCCGGTTCTCTTCCTCGAATTTCTCCATCTCGAAGGGTTGGCGGGCGAAGGCCTTGACGACGCGTACGCCGTTCAGGTTCTCCTGGAGCGTGTTGGAGAGCTTGGCTTCCTGCTCCTGGAAGCGCTCGTAGGCCGTGGAGATCTTGCCGAAGAAGAAGTAGGAGAGGGCGACGACGATGGGCATTACCACGACCGAGAAGAGTCCCAGCCGGCTGTTCATCCGCAGAACCATGGCGAAGTTGATGGCGAAGAGCGCCAGGATGCGTCCGATGCCGACGGCCTGGTCGGCGTAGAAGCGCCGCAGCGCGTCGACGTCTGAGGTGGCCCGCTGGATCAGCTCGCCGGTCTTGGCGTGGTCGTGGTAGGTGAACGAGAGCCGCTGGATGTGATCGAAGAGGTAGTTGCGCAACCGGACGGTCACGCCCTCGGCCGTCCGCGCCGATCCAATGCCGCGCAGGTAGGTGAAGAACCCCTCGACGGCGGCGAGCCCGACGAAGCCCAACGCGAAGAGGGGCAGGCGCTCCAGCTGCTCTCCCGCGCCGAAGACGGTGTCGACGACGTGCTGCAGCAGCAGGTAGGTCAATGTCCGGGCCGTCGCCGCGACGGCGATGCTGAGCAGCGCGCCCAGGTAGATGCCGCGGAAGCCGTGCATCAACCGCCACAGCCCGACCAGGCGGTTCTCGGCGACCGCGTTCTGCAGATCGAAAGCCAGCTGCTTGCCGTAGTGTCGTTCGACATCGACCGTCGCTGTGCTTTGCATATTCAAGAGATTGGGTGTCATAATACTCCTTGTAAACTTACGTCTCTGCGCTGGAGTCCCGCAGTGGGATCGTGCTTCGTGTGGCTAGATCTTTATGTATTCTCCAGTGTCTGAGTGGTTAGGTCCTTGCCGGGTCGTAGCTCCTTTTCGAACGTGACAGAGCGGCGATACATGTGCATGCCGGCCTTTTCGTAGAGCCGGGTGGCGCCCGTGAGGCTCGCCGCGTCAACGTCCAGCGCGACCTTGCGCTTCCCACGGCGATAGAACTCGCCGAAACAGTGGTGGAGCATGGCCAGCGCGATGCCCTGGCGGCGCCAGGGACGGCGTACGCCCAACGAGTAGACGTAGCCGCACGCCGGATCCTCGTTCAGCTTGGGTGCGCAGAGGCAGACCCCGGCAATCTCGTCGCCGTCCCTGGCGAGGAACCAGAGCGTGGGATCGTGGTCGGGATCGGTCTCGATCCAGTGCTGCCATTCTTCCAGCTCCTGCTCGAAGGGCGTCTCCACGAAGCCCCAATGATCCCGAAAGGCGTCGATGTCCGCGCGGATGATCTTGGCCAGATCCTGCTGCTCCGCGAAGGTGATGGGAACGATATTTGCCGGGAACGCAGCCGCCGGTGGTTGCTCGTCCATCTCGATGCGCATCTTGAACCAGTAGCGTACGACAGCGTAGCCCTGCGGCTCCAGCAGGGTCGAGCGGAAGGCATCGGCGGCGTGCGCGCCCTGGCGCAGCACCACGCGGGCGCCCTCGGGCGCCTGGGTGACGCATACCTGGGCGCGTTCCTCAAGCCAGGTCAGCAGCGTCTTGCCGATGGCCGTTTCCTGGTATTCGGGGTGGACCAAGACCCATCCGAAGGGGCGCACGTGGGGGTCCATGTCCCAGATGCCCGCGTAGCCGACGATCGCGCCATCAGCCGCGGTGACGATGCGGAGATCGTGCTCCGGGTCCATGGTCGGCCCGTCCCAGTCCGCCCGGAACTCGTGGACGTCATACTCGGGGGCGCCGATGATGGACTTGGCGTAGACGTTGGCCAGAGCGACGGTTGCCTCAATGTCGTTCATCTCTGGTGCGCGCATGGCGAAGCCGGTGGGTAAAGCTTGGTTCTCTTGTACCTTGACGTTCGGCTGCATGTTTCTACCTCTTTCGTGTCTGTATCTTTGCCGGATTTTCTCGTCCACAAAACGGTCTTGTGGATCCAACTCCATATCTCGGTTGCCTGCCAAGACGACAAAAAGGCCGGGGTGGGGCCCGCGGCCTTGCTTGGAAAGAGGATGGGAAGAGGACAGCAAAAGGCCGTGGGCGGCGCAGTGCCCACGGCCTTTTAGTTAACGTGTAATTATGTCAACTAGTCTCCGATAGGCGCACTGCGACTAGGCAGCGAACGGCGCTACCTGTGTCTTGTGTTCGCACGAGCATGTCGTATCGTGTCACAGTGCTGCTCCTTTCTCGAAGATTTTTTCGTTACGTAGCTTTAACGACTTTTTCAGTATATCCGGAAGTGAGAAAAAGTCAATTTCTTGGATGACGGGGCAAACGAAGCGGGTCTGAGGCTTTCCAGGGCCGCTTAGCGCCTCCCTGCAGCGTTTGCCCAGGTCATCAACCCCGACTTCGTTTGCCTTGCTCTCGCTTACGAGCGTTGTGAGGCAGCGAGACCGTTTTCGTTCACCGACTCGCTTCGAAATCCCTGACGATTTGCGGCTTTTGGCAGGCGTGTTTCTTGCAGACGTGCCCTTTGTCGCCGATTCTAATGATAAGCGCTGCGTCGGTTGAGTGCGCCGGGCAGATCGGTAGTCCGCGGCCTGGTCAGCTGACCAGGTTTTACTGAGTGAGATGACCTAGAGCAGCGCGTAAAGCACAATTAGGACGGCCCCGATGACGACGTTCGCCACTCCCGTGAGCAGCCCGGTGTTGAACCCGGTGGGGACGTGACGCTCCAGCGCCGCCTGCGTCGGCGCCAGCGGATTGTACCGGGCCGTAACGGTGCTCTTGGGTGGGTAGCGTTCGACGATGGCTTGGGCTTGACTGCGCACCTGCGTGGTTAAAGATGCGCTCGGTGCCATGAAGAGCGTCTCGGACTCGTGCGTCTCTCCCGCTATTTCATAGGTGTAGTGAACCACGGGTGTGTAGGTTGGGGCGCGTCCCAGGCGTGGGGTGTGCTCGTAGACGAACGACCGCTTTACCGTGCCCGTCGTGGTGGGCCAGGTACCGACCTGTTCGCGTTTGCGTCGCTTGAGCAGCACGAGCAGGACGTAACTCAACCCGACGAGCACTACGCCGCTGCCTAGAATCAATAAAAATGCCATCCTGTCACCTCCTGGATATGGACCGTACTACCTTGATTGTACGGACGAAGTGGGGTTTTGGCAAGACGCTGAGAGGGGGCAATAGGATAAAAGAGGCTCCATAGCTCACCGCAGAGCCCAAGATGGGCACAGAGAGAAGCAAACGGTTCTTTCCCTGCGTGCTCAGCGCTCTCTGTGGCGAAAACCGCTGGACGTCGGGTGACGGTAACGCAGGGGTGGGTAATCACCAGGACGGTGGACTTGACAAATTTACACGGAATTGTACTATATGCTCATAAAATGAGTGTACGCTCATTTTATGAGCGCGTGCTCGGTCAATCAATGACTGGAGAGGAGGCTTGATGGTGCAGCAGCCCGAACGACAGCCAGGTCAGGAATCGAATTCACGAGCGCAGCAGGAGGCGAAGCGACCGCTTAGTCGCGCCGAGGCGCGCCGTCAACGGCGTATCGCCCGGCGGCGGAAGGAGATCCTGGCTGCAGCGGCGCGGGTCTTTGGGGAGAAGGGCTACGCCAACACCACGACGCGAGAGATTGCCTACGCAGCGGATATGGCGGAAGGGACACTCTACAATTACTTCGACGGCAAGCGCGAGATCCTGCTCGCGATTATTCATGAGACGCAGGGCGATATTGAGGATGCCCTGGACGAGGTGGGCGCTGTGGAGAGCCGCGAGGAGCTGATTACCTTTGTGGCCCGGATCTTTGAGATCGCCGTGGTCAAACTATCGTTCACTCGCACGCTGCTGACCGAGGCGTGGTTGGACGACGTGATCCTTGAGGAGATCTTGAATGGTCGTCTGCAGCGCATCTCCGACAAGGTTCAGTACTTTATCGAAGGTCACATTGCGGCTGGGAATTTCCGCCCTATGGATCCAGAGCTGGCCACACGTATCTTGCTGGGCATGTTTATCGCGCCGATTCTTCCCGCGCTGCGGGGCGTCGCCTCGCCGCCCTCACCGGAACAGAGCCGCATGTGGGCGCAGACCGCCGTTGATCTGTTATTAAACGGGGTGCTCCTCCATCCAACGACGTCCCCGCCGCCGGAGGTGAGCTGACCGTGTGGCAGCGCATCTGGGCTCTTATCCAGAAGGAGTTTATCCAGACGCTGCGGGATCGGCGCACCCTGGCGATTCAGCTCGCGCTGCCCATTATTCAGCTCTTCCTGCTTGGCTACGCGATCAGTATGAACGTGCGCCACATCCCGACGGTCGTGGCCGATCAGAGCCTCGATCAGGCCAGCCGGGCGTACGTGGATGCTATGGTGAATTCGGATTTCTTCGACGTCGTGGCCTACGTGGTGGACGGCGATGCCGTGAGCGCGGCGATCGATGCCGGCGAGGCCAAGGCCGGGATCGTGCTGCCGCCGGATTTTGCGGCGCAGGTGGCGCGGGGGACGGCGCAGGCGCTGCTCCTCGTCGATGGGTCGGATCTCTTTACGTCCCAATCCGCGTACAACGCGATGAACGCCATCGCCCGGGAGCATGCCACCGAGCTGCTCGTCGAGAGTGCCGTGCGGGAGGGCATCTTGACGCCAGAGCAGTCGCTGTTACCGCTCGATCTGCGGGTGCGCATTCTCTACAATCCAAACCTCGACGATCTGGTCTTTCTGATTCCCAGTATGGTCGCGATGCTGTTGCAGACGCAGACCATCGCCCTGACGGCAGCGGCCGTGGTGCGAGAGCGCGAGGTGGGCACCATCGAGCAGCTCCTGGTCACGCCCATCCGCCCGGGAGAGTTAATGCTGGGCAAGATGGCGCCGAATTTGATCATCTCGTTGATCAACATGTTGACCATTATCGCGTTGGGCGTCTACTGGTTCCGGGTGCCCTTTCAGGGAAATTTCTGGCTCTTCGGCGCGTTGGCCTTTATCTACGTCTTTACCGGGCTGGGCCTGGGCTTGCTGCTTTCCACAATCTCTCAGAATCAGAAGCAGGCGCAGCAGTTTGCGGGCATGCTGATGCTGCTCGGCCTGGTGTTGGGCGGGTTTATCTTCCCCCGCGATACGATGCCCCCGGTGGTCCGGCTGGTCGGCAACCTCTTTCCCCTGACTTACTTTATCCCTATCTCGCGGGGCATTATCACCAGGGGAGCTGGCCTCGCCATACTCTGGGATGAAGTGTTGGCGATGCTGATCTACATCGCGGTGGTGTTAGTCGTCGCCGCACGGCTCTTCAGGCAGGATCTGGAATGATGGGGACACTGAGCTGGCACCGCATTCGCGCCCTGGTTAAGAAGGAGTTTCTTCGTCTGCTGCGGGATCGGCGCACGCTGGCGCTGATCGTCGTCATGCCGCTTATCGAGCTCTTTCTCTTTGCCTACGCCGTGGATATGACGGTGGATCACCTGCCCCTGGTGATCGCCGATCACAGCAACGACGGGGAGAGTCGCGCCTTCGTCACTGCACTGGTGGTCTCCGGGTTCTTTGACGTGGCGGGCTACGTGGAAGGCGAAGCGGCGGTGCTGCAGGCTCTGGACGCCGGTCATGCCAAGGCGGGTCTGGTGATCCCGCCCAACTTCGCCGCGTCGGTGGCGCGGGGTGACGCTCAGGCGCTGATGGTGCTGGACGGCGCGGACTCCTTTTCGGTCAGTTCCGGGTATAGCGCCGCGCTCGCCATCGCGCAGGCGCACGCCATGGAGCTGCTCACGGAAAAGGTCAATCGTCTCGGGGGGAAGGTGCAACGCACGCCGATCACATCGTCGGTGCGGCTGATGTATAATCCCAACCTGGACGATTTGATCTTCATCATGCCGGGGCTGGTCGCCATGTTGCTGCAGATCCTCGCCGTCAACATGACGGCGCAGTCGGTGGTGCGGGAGTATGAGCTGGGTACCATCGAGCAGATCCTGGCGACGCCCGCGCGCCCTTTGGAGATTGTGATGGGCAAGCTGCTGCCCAACGTGCTGGTCGCTTTACTCTCGCTGGGAAGCATCATGGCGGCAGGCATCGTCTGGTTTGGATTGCCCTTTCAGGGGAATCCTTGGACTTTTCTGGGGCTGGCGCTACTATTCATTGTTGCGGGACTGGGGCTGGGCTTGCTGGTCTCCACGGTCGCCAATACGCAGAAGGAGACCCAGCAGCTGACGGCGACCCTGATGTTGTTGAGCCAGTTGCTCACCGGCTTTATCTATCCGCGTGAGCCGATGCCCGCGATCGTCCGCTGGGTCGGCAATCTGATCCCGTTGACCTACTTCATCCGGATTGCCCGAGGGATCATCACCAAGGGCGTGGGAATCGCCTTTTATTGGTCCGACGTCGTGGCTCTGATTATCTACAGTAGTGTGGTGATGGTGCTGGCGGCGGTGACCTTCAAGCGACGGTTGGACTGATGAATGACAAATGGGCAAATGACAAAATGGGCTCGTAGGGAGGCGCGCAGCAAAGCGGAGTGCCGTTTTGACGCAATGACAAATGCAAAATGACCAATCGACCCTCTGACTACCTGACGAAATGACCAAAGAAATCACAATTCAGACCAAGAATATGGTAAAGGTCTTCCCCACGCGGCACGGCGAAGTGCGCGCCGTAGACGGTGTGACGCTGCAGGTGCGCCGCGGCGAGATCTACGGCCTGATCGGACCGGACGGCGCCGGTAAGACCACGACCGTGCGGCTGCTGTTGGGGCTGCTCACGCGGACCACCGGGGAGAGCCGGGTGCTGGGCTTTGATTCCCTGCGCGAGACGTACGCCATCCGCGCGCGGGTGGGCTACATCGCCCAGCAGTTCACGCTCCCCCCCGATCTCACGGTGATGGAGAATATGCGCTTTTTCGCCGACGTCCAGGGCGTCGAGCGCGCGGCTCAGCGCACGCGCATCCCGGAGTTGCTGGGGTTCGCCGGCCTCCGCTCATTTACCGGACGCCGGGCGGATCGCCTCTCCGGTGGAATGAAGAAGAAGCTGGCCCTGGCCTGTAGCCTGATTCACGCGCCGCAGGTGTTGCTGCTGGACGAGCCGACACTGGGCGTTGATCCGGTGAGCCGACGTGAGTTCTGGGATCTGTTGGGAACACTGCGCGCCGAGGAAGACGTGACCATCTTCGTCTGCACGCCTTACATGGACGAGGCCGAGCGGTGTAACTGGGTAGGGCTCATCTATCAAGGGCGATGTATCGCCCAGGAGCGACCGGCGGCGATCAAGCAGCGGGTGCCGGGGCGTCTGTTGGAGCTGACGCCGTCGGCCTTTGCGCCGGCGAAGCGCCTGGTTTCCGATCTGAAGGGGGTTCTGGAGGTGCAGACCTACGGGCGAGCGTTGCACGTCTTCGTGGACGACGTGCAACGCCGCTCCCGGGAGATTGAAGCGGCGCTGGCAGCCGAAGGGGTCACGTGCGAGGGCGTGCGAGAGATCGAACCGCGTATGGAGGAGGCGTTTATCTCGCTGGTCCAACGGCGGGCGCATCAAAGCGATGCGTTAGGGTAGCGCGTGGCTACGCCGGGATATGCGGTTCTCGGTACATGTGTTTGGAACTCTGGAATTACAGCATTGGGATTTAACGAGGTGCCACGCATCTTATACCGGCATTTCAACCGAGACGATAGGGTAGGAAGGAGCAGATCAACTCATGGCAAAAGCAGAGCTTTTCAGTAAATCGGCAACACAGCGCCCGGGGACGTTGGCGAATCTGGTACGGGACTTGTTGGACGAGCTGGAGGTACTCGTCACCCAAATTGACGAACGTCCGCCGGACGAACTGCTGCAGATTCCTCGCAAACTGGACGAGGTCACGCTCCTGCTGGAGCGGTTGCGAGAGAAGGGGGGGCATTGGGAGCCGGAGGTGGCGCGTCTGGAGACGATCGCGGCGCAGTTTGAAGCGCAGAGCGCGACGTTTCTGAAGCGCGTCGGCGGGCCGGACGCGCTGGCAGAGCGACGTGCGGACGAGGCGCTCGATCCCACCGTGTGGTGGTGGAATCCGGAGGCATTGGTCAGCGAACGGCGTCGGAAGCGGATCCGCCGGATTGTGTTCTGGGCGGTAGGGATTCTCGCGGTTGGGATCCTGCTGGTCGTGGGATACCAGCGCTTTCTGGCGCCGGACCCCGCAATTGTGGAGGCCATTGCCCACGAGATGGAGGCCGAGCATCTGGTGACCGAGGAGGACGATATCGCCGCAGCGTTGACCGAGGTCAACGTCGGCTTGACCTACGATCCGGAGAACGTGGATCTCTTGATTTTCAAGGGGGTTTTGCACGAGGCGCTGGGAGAGACGGCGGCGGCAGCGCCAGCCTACGCGGAGGCGGAGCGGCTGGCGGAGGATCGGGAACGCTTCTTGACGAGCCGCGCACAGCGTCATCTGCTCGTGGGCAACGAGGAAGAAGCGCTGGCGGACGCCCGGCGCCTGCTCGAGGTGAACCCGGACTCCGCGCACGTCTACTATATCCGGGGTCTCGTCGCCGAGCGGCGCGAGGAGTGGGTGGCTGCCTACGGCAATTACGAGACGGCGAGTGAGTTGGCGATGGATGCAAATCAGTCGGAGTTTTACGTCTTCCTGCGCGCCCGCATGGCCGAAGTGTTGCGGAAGTTGCCGGTCATGTCTACCCCGTCCACTGAGACGCCGACGGAGTAGCAGGAATGAAGTGAGACGCGCATGAGCGACCATCCCATCGAGGTGCGAGAGCTCACGAAGGCCTTTGGCGACTTCGTCGCCGTCGATCACGTCAGCTTCCGCGTGAACAAAGGAGAAGTCTACGGCTGGCTGGGTCCGAACGGTGCCGGCAAGACGACGACCATCCGCATGCTGCTGGGGTTATTGAAGCCTACGGCGGGGGAGGCGCGCGTGCTGGGCTTCAATCCGGCCACGGAGGCCAAGGCGATGCAGGCGCACGTCGGCTATATGTCGCAGCATTTCACGCTCTACAACGACCTGACGGCCCGGGAAAACGTCCATTTCTACGGGCTGGCATACGGTCTTTCCCGTCAAAAACTGGCGGAGCAACAGGCGGAGATCCTCGAGATGGCGGGTT
>CAZCPK010000092.1:0-11015 GCA_964500755.1 uncultured Anaerolineales bacterium | reverse complement strand
TGTCGGCCAAAGGTTCGAGACCGATGATGCGCTCAGTTCGATCGACCATCTGGAAACGATTGCGGTCGACGATGAGCGTCAAGTTATCCAGCTGATACTGCGCAGCGGCCATGGCGGCCTCCCAGTTACTACCCTCCTGGAGCTCACCGTCTCCCGTGAGCACAAACGTCCGCCACGGGGCACCGTCCATCTTGGCCGCCAGCGCCGCCCCAACCGCCATCGGCAGCCCGTGCCCCAATGCCCCGGTGCTCGCCTCGACGCCGGGAACATGGACGCTAGGATGTCCGTTCAGCCGCGAAAGGGGCTGCATAAAGGTAGCAAGCTCCTCCTCTGGGAAAAACCCGGCAAAGGCGAGCGTCGTGTAGAGCAGGCCTGAGCTATGCCCCTTGCTCATAAAAAATCTGTCACGTTCCGGTTTATGGGGATTTTTGGGATCGACGTTCAGCACGCCGTTGAGATAGAGAGCGGTCAGAATATCAGCCGAAGAGAGATCACCGCCTGTATGACCCCCGCCCGCCTCATAGATCATGATAAGGTTACGCTGCCGAATTTCGTGTGCCTTCTTGTGGAGCGCTTGTGAATTGCAGGCCATTGTCATGTCAACTCCGTTCGTGTTTGAATATTTATTCAAGTATGGGTTATTACTTATATCATATCATGAGGTTTTGGCCCTGTCAAGGAAGTTGAGCTCTGCGGAGCGTATTTCAGGCTGCAGATGAGATATCAGCATCCGGGTGCCCAGAGTGCACTGAAACACTTCTTTGGAATCGGCTTTTCTCTGCGCTGCACCACGGGGAAAAACAGGCACTAACCGTGCACCGATCGCAGACAGCGAGCATCGGGAGCCTAGTGGTATACTTTAGGGCCAGCGTGAAGCATATATGCAGCTATGAAGAGGAGAGGCTGAAGAGCTTCGATCCGGGTCTGCAGCCTTTGTTACAGGCCGACGCCTAAGCCTCGTTCAAGCCGGTGCTACGGGGAATGGGCGATGGCGATTGACGTGCGCAGTTGAGGCGATGTATCTCCCTATGTCTGATAACCGGTAGTGTAGTTGCAACGGCCTCTGGAGCCGTAGGTGAGAGTTCGAATCCTTCGCCCCAGCCAACGAAACGCCCGGCGCAAGGCCGGGCGTTTATACTTCTTGCCCGTATCTCTTGCACTTGAGAGTTGAATCCAAGATTTCTATCACCAAGCACATAAGGTTCGTAGTCCGGGCGCATAGCCCGGCACGAAACGGAGCGAAGTGCCGTTTCAACGCCACTTCGCTGCGCTTGCCTCGGAGGCAATGGCCAAGGACTTCGTGGCTCACTACGAACATTCTAGATCTGGTTGTGCAGTCTTGTTAATAAGAGCGTTGCTGTTTTGTCATTTTGCCGTTTTGTTCTTCTCCGCGTACCGTCGCAGGATCTGTTCGGCGTAGTCGATGAGGCTGCAGCGCAGGGCACGGGGCGCCAGCACCTCGACGCCGCCCCCGCAGGACAGCAGGTGACCGCGCGCCTCCTCCAGCGACTCGAAGGCGAGCGTCAATGTCAACGGCGCGTCCTCTTCGCCAGCGGCGCGCGCCGCCTCGAAGTCCTCGGGCAAGAAGCGGCCGAGCAGCACCGGCAACCAGGAGACGAAGTGCGGCGCCACCCGCACCTCGACGGCATAGCGCGGGCGCTGCTCGTAGTCGGCGGACCAGCGCGTCCAGAAGGCCGGCAGGTCGAAGTCCTCGGGACGCTCGAAGGACCTATCGAGCAGCCGCACCGTGCGAAAGTCGGAGACGCGCCGCGCCCGCACGGCGCCGGCGCGCTCGTAGACGAGGTACCAGACGCCGGCCTTGGCGACCAGGCCGTAGGGCGCCACGTCCTGCGCGATTTCCACGCGAGGGCCGGGCAGATGTTCGTAGGTCACGTGCAGGCAGCGATCCTCCCAGACGGCGCGCTGGACCGTGCGCAGGTGCGGCGACCGCTCGTCGCCCTGGAACCACCACGTCGCGTCGAGGTGGATGCGGCGTCGCACCGCCGTTTCATCGACGCGGTGCGCGTCGGGGAGCGCCGCCGCCAGCTTGCGCAGGGCCGCGCGGAGATCGTCGGTGACGCCCAGCTGATCCAACGGCGCGGGCACGCCGAGCATACAGAGCGCGCGGACCTCGTCCCGGGTGAGACCGGTGAGCGTGGTGCGGTAGCCCGGCAGCAGCGCGTAGCCGCCGCCCACCCCACGGTCCGCGTAGATGGGCACACCGGAAGCGCCGAGCGCGTCCACGTCCCGGTAGATGGTCCGCGCGGAGACCTCGAGCTCCTCCGCGAGCGCCTGGGCCGTCATCCGCCCGCGGGCCTGCAGGAGCATGATAATGGAGATCAAACGGTCGGCGCGCACGGTCTCCCCCGCCTAGAGCGTCTCGTCGACGTCGATGGTGTGCGCGTCGCGCACGTTGCCCGTGTTGACGGTCGAGGCGGGCTCGAAGAGCACCACGTGCACCTCCTCCGGCGCCACCGGCTTGTGCTCCACCCCGCGTGGCACGATCAGGAACTCCCCGGGCTCGAGGCGCACGTCGCGGTCGCGGAACTTGAGGAGCAGCTCGCCTCGCACCACGAGAAACATCTCGTCCTCGTCGTCGTGGTGGTGCCAGATAAACTCACCGCAAAGCTTGGCGACCTTGACCACCTGCCCGTTGAGCCGCCCCACGATGCGCGGATGCCAGTGATCGTCGAACTGCTCGAATTTCTCGGCGAGATTGATCTTTTCTACGCTCATTTGATCCCCCTTTTTGACACTCTCACCATACTACAGAACGCCTCAAACGCCAATGTTCACACCTAATCCTGACGGAGGATGTCAGGTGGTCCGCGGTATGATCAAGATGTCCGGACAAAGAGGAGATCCACGTATGATTCAACGGATTGAGTGGATTTACCTGATTTTTCTCTACTCCGTATCCGTTGACGATTGGATGACTTGACCAGGAGACTAAGCGACCAAACGACCAAGTGACTATTTTAGAGAGGAGTCAAACGATGGATGAAGTGAGATTAGTCCCGGCCCACAGCAACGATGCGGCGGCGCTCGCCGCCATCTCAAAGCGGGCCTTCGACAGCGACGTCTGCTGCGGCGCGCCCGGTCCCGGCGGACCGCCGCGCTACGATACGGCGCAGGGTCAGCAACAGATCATGCGGCAAAAGGCGGCGTACTACAAGATTTTGCTCGGCAGCCGACTCATCGGTGGCGTGATTGTCAGCCGACGCGGCGCGGGCCACTACCAGCTCGAGCGAGTCTTCCTCGACCCGGCGGTGCACCGGCAGGGATACGGACGGACAGCCATGCAGGCCACCTTCGCCCGCTATCCGGACGCCCGGACGTGGACGCTGGACACGCCGACGTGGAACGTTCGCACGCGCAGTTTCTACCAGAAGCTCGGCTTCAAGATCGTCCGAGAGACCGACGAGTTCGTCTATTTTGAGAAAAAGATTCCCGATACTGTGCACGTCTAGTAAGGAATCAAAAAAGAGAGGATAAGAGATGAACGCTTTAGACGTCAAGATCGTTGAACTGCCCGCCATGCGGGTCGTCAGCGTCCACGCCTTCGGGAGCGAACCAGAGCCCAAGGCCTGGAAAAAGTTGCAGGCGTGGGCGAAGACTCACGATATGGAGGCCCCCAGCCCGGGACATCGGGTCTTCGGTTTCAACAACCCGAACCCCTCGCCGGGCAGCCCGAACTACGGCTACGAGTTCTGGGTGCAGGTCGGACCGGAGATCGAAGCGGGCGACGACGCTACTATCAAGGAGTTTTCGGGTGGACGTTACGCGGTGACGCGCTGCGTCGGCGTTGAGCAGATCGTAGCGACCTGGAAGCAGCTGGTCGCCTGGCGGGAGAACAGCCTCTACCGGTACGGGGATCACCAGTGGCTGGAGGAGCATATCAGCATGGGGGAGAATCCCGACGACACGCTGGTGCTGGATCTCTACATGCCGATCAAGGAGTAAGCAACCTTAACAGGACAACGCCGCCGTATCTTGCGATGCGGCGGCGTTCCGCTGATCAAAAAGCAGCAGCGTCTACTACGCCGCCCTCGCAACCGTACGACGTCGCAACCAGGCCAACAGCAGGAAGAGGAAGCCGGGCGACGCAAAGAGAACAAAAAAGGGCCCGCCGGGGAGATCGCCCCACAACAGCAGGTGGACGAGGTAGAAGCCGAGCAAACTGCCCACCGTCACCGTCCCACCGACGGCGGGGCGGAACCAACCGAGGATCATCCCCACCACGACGTCCAGCGGATAGAAGAACAGACCGATCCACTCTCGAAACGTGAGCTTTGAAAGATCCGAGAGGTCGCCCCCCCCAAAGAGAAAGAGCAGCAAAATCGGGGTCTCTGGGATTTCGCCGGGTGGACCAAAAACGATTGTAAATTTTTGCCCCAGATGGCACGGATTTTCACTGATTTTTCATTTTCTGTGTAAATCTGTGAAATCCGTGGTTAAGTTTTCGGTCTGATCCTGCGAAGTCCAAAAGAGCCCAAAATCGCAATCGTCACCACGCTGAGCCCCCGCGCCGGCCAGCGCACCCCCTGTAGTTTCACCGCGGACCTCTCAGCCATCCTGTACCTCCTGCGCAACCTGTTTCCTCAACCGCGGGTCGGAGCCGTTGAGCGCCAGGTAGCCCAGCGCCGCGCCGACGCCCAGCCCCGCCACGCTGTACCAGAGCCACCGGGGATCGAAGTTATCCATGACAATGCCGGAGAGCAGCGGGCCAAAGACCGCGGGGAGCACCCAGCTGAAATCGAAGACGGCGACGTAGCGCCCGCGCATATCCTCGGGCGCAAAGGAGGCCACCAGCGCCTGGCTGGTCGGTGCCGCGAGCATCTCCCCAACGGTCAGGAGCACCACCGCCAGCAGGAAGAGCGCGTAGGTCGCGACGGCGCCGTAGAGGCCGAAGGCCGCCGCGTAGAAGAGCGCCGAGATCATCATCACCACCATGGGCGGGTAGCGGACAGTACGCCGAGAGAAAGGAAATTGGAAGAGGACGACCAGCAGGGCGTTGAGACTCAAGAAGGAACCGAAGGCCTGCTCGGTGATGCCGTGGACATCGCGCAGGTAGACGGGCAGCGTCGTGGTAAACTGCATGGCGACCGTCACCGAGAGCACGCGCATCACGATAAAGAGCACGTAGGTGCGGTCCTGCAGCACCAACCCGTAGCCGCGCAGCGTCTGCGCCAGCGACATCGCCTCCTCTGTCCCCTCATCTGCGGGACGGGTCTCCCGGATCGCCAGCAGCACGATCAGCGCCGTGATGGAGCTCAAGACGGCGTCGCCGATAAAGAGCCAGAGGTAGGACCGCGCCGCCATCACCCCGGCGATAGCGGGTCCGATGACGATAGCCAGGTTGATCACCACCCGCAGGATGCCGAAACCCTGCGCGCGCTTCTCCTTGGGCAGCAGGTCGGCGACCATGGCCTGCTGCGCCGGCCCGCCGATGTTGGAAAAGAGCCCCACAACTAGCGCGCCGACGGTGAAGACGGTAAAGTCGGCGATGACGCCCATGAGCACACTGGTCAACGCACTCAGCACCAGGCCGATGAGGATCATGCGCTTGCGCCCCAACTGGTCGGCCCAGGCGCCGCCCAGCACGCCGCCCACCACGCTTGAGGCGGAGAAGAGTCCGAAGATCACACCGACCTCGGTCATGCCCACGCCGAACTTGCGGGTGATGTAGAGCGTCAGAAAGGGGAAGATGAAGGCACCGCCCAGCCGGTCGATAAAAGTCGCCGCCGTTAACGTCCAAAACTGGCGCGGATACGTCTCGTAGACCCGACGTATCCGCGCCAGCGGTCCCGATCTCGCCATGAGAATGCGCTATTGGCGCACGCCGTAATTGTGCTGCGTCTGTTCCTCGTTGCGGTCAGTCGCGGGCGGGGGGTCCGGCGAGAGCGCGGAGATCTCGGCGCGCAATTCAGGCGTCATCTCGATCTCCAGGGCGCGCAGCGAACCTTCCAACTGCGCGACGTTCCGTGCGCCGATGATGGGCGCGGTGACCGCCGGCTGGCTCTCCACCCAGGCGACGGCCAACGCCACGGGATCGTAGCCGCGCACGCGGGCGAAGTCGACAAAAGCCTGCGCGACCTTGTAGACCCAATCGGCCCCGTAGCGCACCTGATACATCTTATTCTCGACCAGGCGGCCCTTCTCCGGTTGCTTGTCCGGACCGTACTTGCCGGTGAGCAAGCCGCCGCCCAGCGGGCTGTAGGGGATGACGCCCAGGTTCTCGGCCCGGGCCATGGGTAAGATCTCGACCTCGGCCTGGCGCTTGACCAGATTGTACATGGGCTGGAGCACCTCAAAGGGCGCCCACCCCTCCAATGCCGAGAGGCCCAACGCCTTCTCGACCTGCCAGGCCGCGAAGTTGCTCGCCGCCGGGTAGAGAATCTTCCCCTGACGCACGAGGTCGTCGAGCGCGCGGAGTGTCTCCTCGAGCGGCGTCACGTCGTCGAAGCGGTGGATGAAGTAGACGTCGATGCGGTCAGTGCCCAGGCGGCGCAGGCTGTCCTCGACGGCGCGCATGATGTGATAGCGCGTGGCGCCACGCGCGTTGACGTCCTCGCTCATGGGGAAGTAGACCTTGCTGGTGATGACCACCTCCTCGCGGCAATCGGCGATCAGCTGGCCGAGGATCTCCTCGGCGCGCCCCCGTTGGTAGACGTTGGCGCAGTCGAAGAAGTTGATGCCCACCTCACGGCAGCGACGGAACATAGCCGCCGACGTCTCTTCGTCAGCAATGCCGCCAAAGGACATGGTGCCGAAACATAATGGGGAAACTTTTACCCCTGTGTTACCCAGAACCTTATACTCCACAGCAACCTCCTTCATGGCAGATTCATCTCGATAACCCCGGGAAACGGTCCGGGGGAGAAAACGTACCCTTAAAACAGAGCGGGGAAGGGAATGTGGTACGATAATATTGACTCTGGTGAAAAAAGCCTGTTTCCCGCAGAGAACGCCAAGAGAAATTTCACTACCGTACACTTCGCTAGGTCATGGGGGACACAGAGATTCACAGAGAGTTTTCAAGTTGTTCCTGCGAAATCAAGTTCTAGAAGGAGCGTAGGATAGCGTTATCTCATGCAATATCCGAGTTACGCATTTTATCATTGAATTCCCTCTGTTTCCTGTGCATTCTTTGTGCTCTCTGTGTAACTTACGCTGGCATTTTGGAAAAGTGTACGGTACTGAGAGAGAAATTTAGTGACTTCTTTATCTATTTTCACATTTTACAGAATTTTCTAGTAGAAAATCAATACTAAAAATCTCTGCGCTCGCTGTGTGGTTAGATGAACCTTTCAGTAGCGCCATATTTACCCCTCATGGAGACAAGGGTACCTCAGGCTAGCCAAATATCAATTCCTCAAGACGGCGGACGTCGGCGGGCATCACGTCGGGGAAGCGCAACCCGCCTTTGACCTCCGCGCCCTCCTCCTTGAACTCGTAGCCGCTCATGCTGAGCATCACGTCGCGGGAGCCGCGCATCGCCTGGTAGAGACCCCAGAGCGGCTGGGTGGACCAGTTGGTATCGATCACCTGAATCTGTCCGCGACGGAGGTAGATGGCGTCCGCCAGCCCCCGTCGGTCCGGCGCGGGCGTCACCAGGATGATGCGTTTGTTGGTGAGGATAAAGCGCCATTGTTCGTAGAGCAATAGATTCTCAAGCTGACCCGCGACGCCTCCCAGGGAGAACAGAACGAGGATCCATAGGACAAAGCCCACAGGGGTGGACCATTGAAAGTACAGGGAGAGTAACGCCAGAATCAGAAACAGGGAGAAGAGTATCACAAATCCCAGGCTCAAATAGACGGGGACCCGCCGTCGGTAGGGCGCCATGCGAATCTCCAATTGCACGTCTTCCTCACGCAGGTAATGAATGTCGGGGATGACACTCTCCTGCAGCCGGTACCAGAGCCCTGTGGCGCCCTTCTTTAGCCCCCTGGGCAGTCGTTCTGGAAGATTCTTATCAGGCTTTTCTACGACCGAGGGTTGCTCTTCGTTCACTGGGCCGGAATGATCAATATGTCGCCGGGATAGATGACGTTAGGATTCCACAAACCGTTGCGTACCTGAATTTCTTCGGCGGAGATGTTGAAACGCCGGGCGATGCTGTTGAGGGTATCTCCCTGTTGAACCTCGTAACGCACCTCACCACGGACCGCCCCTTGAGAGTCGAGGCTCGGTTCACCAATAGGACTTACCGTCGGGCCGGGCGTGGGTCCTGGGGACGGTTCACCTGGTTCCGGGGTAGGTTGCGCAGGTTGTGTGGGCTCAGGTGCGGGCGGGATCTCGCCCATCGCTTCCTGCCATATCTGGCGGCCCAACGTCTCAATAGTATCCACCTCTTCGGATTGACGAGCATTGCTGAGTATTTGCGCGGACCACCCGGGTAGAAAACCGCCGACGATCCAACCGACGAGCAAGAACGTGAGAATGACCCCCACAAAGTAGGTCAGAACTTTGAGCACTCCCTGTTCCAGGATATTTCTTTTGAAGATCAGCCACAGGGACCAGGCCAAGGCCAACCCTAATAGAAAGAAAGGCAACAAGGCCAAAAGATTCATGTTCATGTTCGAGCTCCTTTTCCACGCACTTCCGGAAGCACCAAATTGTTCGCATACAAAGTTTTCAGGTCTCGAAGAAAACCGTTCAATAAGCTCCTTAAGTGGAGAGAGGAATGCCAAAAAAGTGAGCAGTCCGGTTCTTTCAACGCTGCCTCCTCAGTCCAATACCTGACACTCGCCGGCAGGAATGTAGTAGAGGGGATCCACGTATCCTGCCTCCATTTTATCATAGACGGCATAATGCACGGCCGGGGTCTGAGAGCCCTGCCCCCCAATAACGCCAACGGGGGCACCGGCCTTCACCTCACCCGGTTCGCCGAGATAGGAGCGTAGGCCGGTCAGCCAGAGCGTCCACTCCTCGTTTTCGATCCGCACGGCCAAAAAGCCCTGCACCGTCGCGTACCGGGTCAATGCGCCCGCCATCGGTGCGACGATGACGGAACGCGTCTCCGTCGCCAGGTCAACACCGGGGAGCAAGCTGCACGCGATCTCGTCGCTGACGATGGCCTGCGCCTCCATCGGGCTGCGGTGCGGAAACGCCCCACCCTCTTGCCGCTCTCGGGGAGGCACAAGACACGTCGCCTCGCGAGGCTCCCGACAGGGCGTAAACGCCAGGCGCTCGGGCGCCGGCTCAGCCGACGCCTCGACAGCAGACTCGCCCAGCCTTTTAGAACGCACCCACAGCCGATCGACACCTTCCTGCGCCAGACGCACCGGCGCCTGAAAGATAAAAGGGCCCCCGTTCATTGTCTCCGGCTGGGACATCTGCGCCTGGATCGACAGGTGCACCGGCCAGGCGCCGGTCGCCTGCAGACGAATGGAGCGACCGGAGATATCGGTATGAATCATATTCTGATGGGCTGCATCGTAGTTGTTCATCACGTACGCCGATGTATCAGGATCCGCACGACTGCCAGGACCCGCATTGTAATAAAGATAACAGCGCTTGAGCAACGTCGGATCGTGTGTGTCGAAGCTCACGTCCGGACAGTAGGACTTGAACGTCCGTGCGCCCAATTGCAGTTGATAGGCAACCTCCGCCGGTGAGATAGGACCGGGCGGGAAGCAGGGCAACTCCCCACTTCGTACCGCTGAATAAAACCCCATAATCCCCTCACAGTTGCCGGGATTCTCTTCCCGCAGTCCCGCCTCCTTGTACCACAGCACCAACGGGACTTCCGGCGGCACATCCTCCTGATAGGCCACCAGATAGGAGATCCCCGCCCACCTATCTACCTGCTGCTGCACGGAGGGCATCAGGGTGAAACGATTGTTCCAGACGCTCACACTCCCCACGCCGACGAGCAACGGTAGCCCCAAGAACAACAGCGTATCGGCGACGCCTCGCAGGGCGAACAGCAGAATCTGACGTGCCTCAATCTGCAGCAGCGGCAGGACGTAGACCTTGAACCACATCCGAAACCATTCAGGGAGAAGCTCAAGGATCTTCATAGGTAATTATGCTTTTCTAACAAAACACTAATTGTTTTTTCAGTATAGCCTAACTAGGATTGCTGTCAATACTAACGCTCAGAACGCTCCAGAAAGCGTCAGAGTACATCAGATTGAGGAACCGGTTCGCTCAGCTAGAGCTACCGGCTTTGCGCGCCCCCTCTTCTACAGGATAACCGATCTTAAGGTAGAATGCCAGTCACCAGCGGATGGGCGGCTTACCGTGACGCGTCAGGTAGGCATTGGTGGCGGAAAAATGTCCACAACCGAGGAAACCCCGCCAGGCGGAGAGCGGTGAGGGATGCGGCGCCTCAAGGACCAGATGACGGTCAGCGTCGATGAGCGTCCGCTTGGCCTGCGCTTTCTTGCCCCAGAGCAGGAACACGACGTGGTCCCGTGTAGCGCTGACCGTTTCGGTGATTTGATCCGTTAACCGCTGCCACCCCAAGTGCGCGTGCGAGCCAGGAGATCCCGCTTCCACCGTGAGGACTGTGTTGAGCAACAACACGCCCTGGTGGGCCCACCGCGAGAGATCGCTGGAGAAAACCGGCGCGTCCCCCTGGTAGACGTCGGCGCCGACCTCCAGGAGGATATTGCGCAGCGAGGGAGGAGCGTCGACGTCCTCGGGCACCGAGAAGGCCAGTCCGTGGGCCTGTCCGGGCCCGTGATAGGGGTCCTGTCCTACAATCACGACTTTGACGGCGTCCAGAGGCGTCAACCGCAGCGCGTGAAAGACCCGATCAGCCGGAGGATAGACTGTATGCTGCGCTCTCCGTTCTGCTACCGCGTCCAACACAATTTTATGGTATCCGGATCGAAATAAGGGGACGGACGTAAGCCAACTCTCCATCAGCAAGGCTCCTTATCTGGGATGCTTGAGTGATCAGACGGCAGTATACGCTTATCTCCTGACTGTGGCAAGCCGAGTGACGAGTTGGCTCTTATTGGTTTCTGGGTGAAATGCGGGATTTCGAAGCAAATCGGGAA
>CAZCPK010000091.1:0-11097 GCA_964500755.1 uncultured Anaerolineales bacterium | reverse complement strand
AAGAGTTAAGCGAGGATTCCGCTTAGCCGGAGTCCAGGTAAGGTTGGAGGTTTGAGATGAAGTTACACGATCTGCGGCCTGCCGAGGGCGCGACCCATCGTAAGCGTCGGGTCGGGCGCGGCATCGCTGCTGGACAGGGCAAGACCGCCGGGCGGGGCACTAAAGGACAGAACGCCCGCAGTGGCGGCGGTGTGCGTCCCTACTTTGAGGGAGGCCAGCTGCCGCTCGTGCGCAAGCTGCCCTTTGTACGAGGTCACGGGTTCTTCAATCCGTGGGAGGTCGAATTCCAGCCGGTGAACGTCGATGAACTGGCTGCGCGTTTTGAGCCCAATGATGAGGTCACGTTGCAAGCTCTGGTGGACAGAGGGCTGATCAAGCGTGAGGACGATCTGATTGTGGTGCTGGGTCGGGGCGAGATCGATCAACCCCTGGTGGTCCACACCCATCGTATCTCCACAAGCGCGCGGGAGAAGATCGAAGCCGCTGGTGGCGAAGTTAAGATGTTAGCCTGGAAGCGTGGCGGATACCGTACGCGCTAGCCTTAAGGGGGGAAATAATGATTGAGGCCCTGCGTAATGCCTTGAAGTTGCCCGATCTGCGGCGACGTCTGCTCTATACATTGTTGATCCTGGTGATCTTCCGTCTGGTATCCAACATTCCGTTGCCCGGTGTGGATCGAGGGGCCTTACGTCAGCTGCTGGCCGGTGGTTCTGCGACGGGACAGCTCGTCGGGTTGCTGGATATGCTCTCCGGCGGGGCCTTGGCGAATCTCTCGGTCCTGGCCGCGAGCGTCTCGCCATACGTGACGGCGAGTATCGTCTTGCAGCTCCTGGTTCCCATCTTCCCCAGCCTCGAACAGATGTTGGAGGAGCAGGGAGAAGAGGGGCAGCGCAAGTTGAATCAATGGACGTTCTATTTGACCGTCCCGTTGGCGTTGCTCTACTCCTTTGGGTTGGCGCAATCGTTGGCGGCCACGTCAGGCGTGCTGCCAAATTTCGGCTTCCAGCAAGGTCAGATTCTTTCGACGCTCACCGTGCTGGTCACCATGACCGCCGGCACGATGTTTGCCGTGTGGTTGGGTGAGATGATCACCGAGCAGGGGATCGGTAACGGGCTATCGCTGATCATCTTTGGCGGTATCGTCTCCCGTGTGCCGACCAACCTGGCCCAGATTTGGAACGGACCTAGTCCGGCTGTGGGCCTGGGACTTTTCTTGGTGTTGACCATTCTAACGATATTGGTCATCGTGTACGTGCAAGAGGGCGAACGCCGCATTCGGGTGCAGTACGGCAAGCGGGTGCGCGGCATGAAGGTCTACGGTGGTGGGAGCACGTACATTCCGCTCAAGGTCAATACGGCGGGCATGATCCCGTTGATCTTGGCGCAATCGATACTCTCGTTCCCTGCTGTGATCGCGCAATTCTTCGTCACCAGCAGTAATCCGAGCGTCCAGAACTTCGCCAATGGGATGATGGGTTTTTTCAGTGGCGCGAATCCCTGGTACATTCCGCTGTATTTTGCCGCGGTCGTCGCGTTCACCTACTTCTACACGGACGTGATGGTCCAGCAGCAGAATCTGCCGGAGAACTTGCAGCGCCAGGGCGGCTTTATCCCCGGGGTGCGTCCCGGGCGCCGGACCCGAGAATTCATCAACAGCATCTATCGCCGGATCACACTGGTCGGCGCGCTCTTCTTGGGCGCCATCGCTGTGCTTCCGTTAATTATCGGCACGACGACGGAGATAAACGTGATGGTTATCGGGAGCTCCGGCCTGTTAATCGTCGTAGGCGTAGTGGTGGATACCATGCGGCAGCTGGAGGCTCAGCTCCTGATGCGCCATTACGAGGGCTTTCTGCGCTAATGGGGGCACCGGTATTCCAAAACTTGCTAAATTGGCGAGATCAGGTATTATTAACAGCTGGCTTTTCACCGTAGTAACAGTAATTACCCCGGATGGGGTAGGGTGAGGACGCAAGAGTAAGCGATTGAATCTGCGTCCTTGAAGAGGTTTGAGGAGGTAATGAATCATGAAAGTTTCAGCGTCTGTGAAACGTCGTTGCCCCAAGTGCAAGATTATTCGCCGCCGGGGCGTCGTTCGCGTTATTTGTGAGAATCCTAAGCACAAGCAGCGTCAGGGCTAGGATCGCGTAGAGGTTGGAGGAAAGTTATGGCACGGATTGCAGGTGTGGACCTGCCCCGCGACAAGCGCGTAGAGATTGGGCTCACCTACATCTACGGGATTGGTCGCACGACGAGTAACGAACTTTTGGAGATGACGCAGATCGATCCCGATAAGCGCGTGCGGGACCTCAACGAGCGTGAAATTGCGCTGCTGCGTGAGGTAATTGATCGTGAGCATACGGTTGAGGGTGATCTACGCCGTGAGGTGCAGCGAAACATCAAGCGCCTCATCGAGATCGGCAGCTATCGCGGCTTGCGCCATCGCAAGAATTTGCCGGTGCGTGGTCAACGAACCCGCACCAATGCGCGCACTCAAAGGGGACCGAAAAAGACGGTCGCCGGTCGTGGTCGTCGCCGGGGTATGAAGAAGAAGTAGGTCGCCAACCAGGGCGCTACTTTGAAGGTAATAAGATCTAGGAGGATTTATGGCGAAACGTCGTTCGCGACAGGCCTCTTCAAAGAAAGGCCGTCGTATAAAGCGAAATGTGCCGCGCGGATGTGTTTACATCCACACGACTTTTAATAACACAATTGTGACGGTCACGGATCCCCAGGGCAATGTGGTACGCTGGAGCAGTGCTGGCAAGATGGGGTTTAAGGGAACGCGCAAAAGTACGTCCTTCGCCGCTCGTCTGGCGGCAGAACGTGCGTTGGAAGAAGCGATGTCCAACGAAGGGCTACAGGAAGTTGACGTCTTCGTTAAGGGCGCTGGTCCGGGGCGAGAAGCTTCTCTGCGAGCTATCGCGGGCACCGGTGTACGGGTTCGCTCGATTGTAGACGTCACGCCCATTCCGCACAACGGGTGTCGCCCGCCCAAGAAGCGGCGTGTATAGACAAAAAGGTATAGGAGAGGATTTATGGCAAGATATATAGGCCCTTCTTGCAAGCTCTGCCGTCGTGAAGGTCAGAAGCTTTTCCTAAAGGGACAGAAGTGCTACACGGAAAAATGTCCGTATGAGCGGCGTTCTTATCCGCCCGGACAACACGGTCGGGCAGCGTCATTCCGCCGTCGTCGGGCGTCGAACTACGCAGTGCAGCTGCGCGAGAAACAGAAGGCCCGTCGGATTTATGGTTTGTTGGAGCGTCAGTTCCGCCGTTACTTCCACGAGGCAGAGCGTCGTGATGGCCTCACCGGCGAGAACCTGTTGATGCTGCTGGAGACGCGTCTGGACAACGTAGTCTATCGGCTGGGTTTCGCGGATTCCCGCGCACAGGCGCGTCAGTTGGTAACGCATGGGCACTTCACGGTGAACGGTCGCAAGACCAACATACCGTCGTATGCCGTGCGCTCCGATGACGTCGTTGCTGTGCGACCTGAGAGTCGACGCAACGCGTACTTCAAGACACGCAAAGAGCTGTTGGAGGGCGTCGCAGTACCTTCTTGGCTTAGTCTCGATGAACAGGAACTTGCGGCGCGCATGCTGAGCATGCCCGCCCGGGAAGATATCGAGGTGCCGGTCGAAGAGCAGTTGATCGTTGAGTTCTACTCACGCTAAGCAGACGGGAGGCAACGTGGGACTAGCAGCGCCAGTTTTGCCAAAAGTCGAGGTGGACGTTACCACCGAGCAATATGGCCGGTATCTGATCGGGCCGCTCGAGGGTGGATATGGCGTTACACTGGGGAACTCCCTGCGACGTGTTTTGCTTTCCTCGCTTGAGGGAGCGGCCATCACGGCCATGCGTCTGACGGATCTTCCGCACGAGTACTCGACCATCCCGGGTGTCCGCGAGGACGTCTTGCAGATTATGCTGCGCCTTAAACAGATCCGTTTAACTATGGAGGGTGAGGGGCCGCAGTATATGACGTTGCGGGTGGAAGGAGAGGGCGAGGTCTCGGCGGGGGACATCATCGCGCCGCCGGAGATTGAAATCGTCAACCCGGATCTTTATCTCTTCACCGTGGATGACGGAGATACGCAGCTGGATTTTGAGTTCACGGTGGAAAAAGGACATGGTTATCTTTCCGCTGAGGAACGTGAGCGTATGCCCGTGGGACATCTGCCGGTGGACGCTATTTTCTCTCCGGTACGTCGGGTCGCCTTCCGCGTCGATCCGGCTCGCGTGGGACAGCTGACGGATTATGATCGGCTGACCATGGAGATCTGGACGGACGGTCGCGTGGAGCCGCTGGAGTCACTTAAAGAAGCGGCACGCATTCTGGTCAAGCACCTGCGCCTCATTGCCGGTATGGAGCTGGAGCCGGAAGAGGTCACGAAAGAGGAAGAAGAAGAGGAAGAGCTGGTCTCTCACCGCGCCTATGCGACACCCATTGAAGATCTGGGCTTAGGGGTGCGGGTTTATAACGCTCTTAAACGCACAGGTATCTCCAACGTTGGGGAAGTTTTAGAGATGCTCCATCATGGTGGGGAGGATGCTCTGCTCGCTATCCGGAACTTCGGTGCGAAATCACTGGAGGAATTGAAGGAGCAGCTCGATGAGAGTGACTTCTGGTCCGAGGAAGAAGCAGAGGCCGCCGAGGACGAAGGCTAACGTAGATGAATAGTGCCGGTTCAATTTGGACCGGCTTGAGAACGTGTTATTGTAGGAGGCTGAGATGCGACATCGTGTCGCTGGAAAAAAGCTAAATCGTACGTCGTCCCATCGGACGGCCCTGCGACGTAATTTGATTGCGGAGCTCTTCCGCCATGGGCGGATCCGCACCACGCGGGCTAAGGCGCAAGCCATCCGCGGGGAAGCTGAGCGAATGATCACCCGGGCGAAGCGTGCTATTGCCGCCGAAGATGAGAATCCGGCCGGCGCCGTGCACGCTCGTCGTGTGATCGCGTCGAATTTGAACAATGACCGTCGGGTTGTCCAGAAGCTCTTTGATGATATCGCGCCCCGCTACGCTGAACGTCCCGGTGGTTACACTCGGGTCTACAAGCTGGGGATGCGCAAGGGCGACGCCGCGGAGATGGTACTTCTGGAGTTGGTGGAAGAAGCATAAGCAGCGTAGTTGAGGGCTCGAGCGTGCGGGTCAAAGCCGTCGTTGCATACGACGGGACTGATTACAAAGGATTTCAGCTTCAAAAAGACGTCTCCACAATTCAGGGGGAGCTGGAACGTGTATTGCAGACCCTGACGACGCGACCCACGCGCGTGTTGGCCGCCGGTCGTACGGACGCCGGCGTCCATGCCGAAGGTCAGGTTGTGGCCTTTGATGCAGAGTGGCGGCACCGTCTCTCGGATTTACACCGAGGTATGAACGCTCTGTTGCCGGAGTCGATCGCTGTTTGGCGGTTGGAACAGACGTCGCCGGAGTTTCATCCGCGCTTTGATGCGTGTCGACGGGCGTATCGCTACGCGATTTATCGGGGGGCTGTACGGAATCCCTTGATCAGCCGGTATAGTTTGCATATAAGGCCAGCGCTGGACGTGCCGGCCATGCAGGCGGCTGCACAAGCTTTGCTAGGTGTGCAAGATTTCGCGGCCTTTGGCTCGCCTCCTCAGGGAGAGTCTACTGTGCGAGAGATCTTTGGTGCCAGTTGGTGGATGGATGAGGATTGGCTCTACTTTGACGTAGAAGCCAACGCATTTCTCTACCGAATGGTAAGAATTCTGGTAGGGACGATGCTGAGAGTTGGATACGGGGCCGTAACAGTCGATGAGTTCACGGAAGTGTTGCGTGCAGCGAAACGGAAGGGCGCGGGTCCGGCCGTGGCAGCTAAAGGGCTTACCCTGAAGGCTGTATATTATCCGGCCTAAGATAGGGAAGTCGAGAAGCACTCATTTATGATGAGGGAGTGAGTTTAAAGTGAAGAATGTAAATGTACAGAAAACGTATATGGCAAAGCCTGGGGAGATACCACGCGAGTGGTACGTCGTGGATGCGGCGGGCAAGACCCTGGGGCGATTGGCCACGGAAGTCGCCCGCGTGCTTCGCGGCAAGCATAAGCCGCAGTATACGCCACATCTTGATAGCGGTGATTTCGTGATTGTGGTCAACGCAGAGAAGATTCAGGTTACCGGGCGTAAGCTGGATCAAAAGATGTATTATCGGGCATCAAACTATCCCAGTGGATTGAAAGCGGTGTCGCTCCGTGACCAGCTGGAAAGTGCGCCGGAAAAGGTGATTCAGCGGGCCGTGAAAGGGATGTTGCCGCATAACCCACTAGGACGTAAGATGTTCAAAAAGTTGAAGGTTTACGCTGGTTCGGAGCATCCCCACCAGGCTCAACAGCCCAAACCTTTGGAATTGTAAGGAGTTCTATATGGCAGAGGATCTAAGATATTACGAGGGTTTAGGACGTCGCAAGCGAGCGACCGCTCGTGTGCGTATCTATCCTGAAGGTGAAGGCAAGGTTGTCGTGAACGGTAAGCCTTATCAGGAGTATTTTGGACGGGAGATTGACTGGCGCAACGTGCTGGCGCCCTTCAAAGTTACGCAGACGGAGGGCCACTTTGATATGACCGTGCTCGTCAAGGGCGGGGGAATTACCGGTCAGTCTGAGGCCGTGCGGTTGGGTGTTGCTCGGGCGCTCTTGGAGTACAATCCTGAGTTCCGTCCTCCACTGCGCAAAGTGGGATTCTTGACCCGCGATGCTCGGGAGAAGGAACGGAAAAAGCCCGGTCTGCGCCGTGCGCGCAAGGCGACCCAGTACACCAAGCGTTAATTCTGGTTGCTGGATTTCATACGTACCTCAGCAGGTAGGCGAGATTCTCGCCTACCTGCTTTGTCGTGGGAGCGCGTTTTCCACGTTGCAGATTGTGAGGTGGCATCATGCACAAGATTATCATTGTTGGCTTGGGACCCGGTGCGCCGGAACAACTGACTCGGGAAGCGTGGCGGATCCTCTCCGGTGTCCCTGAAATTTGGCTCCGCACAGCTCACCATCCGGTGGTCTCATATTTGCCGGACGAGATAGTGATTCATACCTTCGATGCCTTTTATGAGGAGGCGGAGAGTTTTCCCGCCGTTTATGCTTTGATCACCGAGCGGATACTGGCGTTGGCGGAGGCGCAAGACGTGGTTTACGCCGTGCCGGGCCATCCGCTGGTGGGGGAGGCTGCTGTACGGCAGATCTTGTCACGTGTTGAGAGGCAAGGCGCAACGGTCCACATCGTTGAGGGGCTCAGTTTTATTGAGCCGACGCTCTCCGCGTTACAGCATGTCGATGCCTTGGATGGTTTGACCATCGTCGATGCCATGGACGTCATGGGGGCTTATCATCCTCCGTTGAACCCGGCCTATCCGGCGCTGGTGGCTCAGGTTTACAGCCGCCACGTCGCCTCGGAGTTGAAGTTGACGTTGATGGCGCAGTATCCTGATGAGCATGAAGTTGCTCTGGTCACGGGAGCGGGCACGTCGGCGCAAGAGGTAACCTGGGGACCTTTGTACGCCATTGATCGTCATCCATTGAACTTGTTGACCTCTCTCTTTCTTCCGGCGCTTCCCTCTGACGCCAGCTTTGAGAATTTCCAGGCGACCGTGGCTCATCTGCGCGCGCCGGATGGCTGTCCCTGGGATCAAGAGCAGACCCACGAAAGCTTGCGCACCAGTCTTCTTGAAGAGAATTACGAGGTCCTGGAAGCCATTGATCATGGGGACTCGGCGGCCCTGGAGGAGGAGCTGGGTGATCTACTGTTACAGGTGGTGTTACATGCTCAAATCGCTTATGAGTATGGTGAGTTCGATATGACGGACGTGTTGGCCGGGATCGACCGGAAGCTCAAACGCCGGCATCCCCACGTGTGGGGCGACGTGGACGTCGGGGGTGCCGATGAGGTCACGTTGAACTGGGAGGCGCTCAAGCGCAACGAGCGCGAAGTCAAGGGCACCCCTGAGAAATCCCTGTTGGACGGCGTTCCCACGGCGCTGCCCGCTCTGGCCCAGGCCTACGCTTACCTTGATCGGGCGCGGCGCGTGGGATTTGACTGGCCGGATCGCGCCGCGGTCCTGGAGAAAGTCCATGAGGAGCTGGCAGAGGTGCAGGATGCAGAGACGGACCTGGCGGTCTTTGATGAGATGGGAGATCTTCTGCTGGCTATCGTCAACTGGGCGCGTTGGCTCGGTGTAGAGCCGGAAAGCGCCCTGCGAGAGGCGAATCAACGCTTTGCCCGGCGGTTCCAGCATGTGGAAGCGGCGGCACATAGTTTGGGGGAGTCTGTCGCTGACTTGGAGCCTTCACGTCTCCTGGAGTTTTGGCAGGAAGCCAAGGAGGAAGCTTGACGTAGCTTGCCTCAGCGCACACAGCCCGGACGGTCTGTGTTAGGTTTCTGACTGCATGGAATGTCACGGAGCAGGTTTGGCGTAGAGATTCACAGTGAACACAGGAAAAATGAGGGTCAGGGCGGATAAGGGCCCGGCCCACCAGAGGGTGGGCCGGGCTATACCGTACGTATAGGAGGAACGCTTATAGATGCGGTTCCAGCTCCCGTTTTAATGCGCGCTTGGGTCGGTTGCCGACGATGCGCGTCGCCTCTTCTCCGTCCTTGAAGAGGATGAGCGTGGGTATGTTCATGACGTCGTATTGACGTGGAATATCCGTGGTGCTCTGTACGTCCAATTTCACCACAGTAAGTTGCTCCTCCAGCTCGGCGGCTAACTCTTCCAGGATAGGAGCCAACGCACGACAGGGAGGACACCAATCGGCCCAGAAGTCGACCAGAACCGGCCCTGAAGCGTTCAGTACCTTGGCCTCAAACGTTTCACTGTTGACGGATTCCAGATTTGCCATATCTTCTCCTTACGTAGCGTATTGAGCCATTTTAAATAAGGTACATGCAGACTTGGCTCTTTGGGGTTTCGCCGGATGCAAAGACAACGTTTACCACGCACTTCCTATTACAACGCAGAAAAAGTCTGATGCGTCTCCCTAGCGTAGCCTGCTGCACTAGTTTTAGGGCCGCTCACTCCTCTATCCGGCAAAGTCCAAGAGACCCGTAGACTTAAAAACAGTTCCCGCGAGCCTGCGGCTCACCAACAATAATAAGTTAACGCCTCGACGTCAGCAATTTCCACTTCATCATAAAAATCCGGCCGTTTCTCACCGTAGTGAATGACGACTCAGCCAGATTATCGCATGAGGGCGGGGGGATGTCAAGCTTATTGGGTGGAGTGGGTTACGTCTTGAGAGCACGGTATAAGATGCAACGCACCTACAATTCTCCGGTCATGTTGGATAAAACCCCTGCAGCGTGCACGAGATGACCATTTACCAATGTTTGAAGGGGCGTTGCGTTTGATTGAGTAATAATGCCGTAATTTCACAGTAAGTTGAAAGACGCGACTGTACTTGTGGAATATGACGCAAGGCATACCAGGGGTCGGCGAGTGACCTTTTCTTGGTGAACGGTGAGAATGACCCTGAATCGTGGCATACTCCGACGGGATTTCGAAGCGAGTGGTCAGCGAAGACCCACGCCAATGTCGCAGAACGTGCTTAGCCGTGCACAGGGCAAACGCAGCCGGGGTTGATGACCTGGGTAAGCGTTGCCGGGAGGCGCTGAGCAACCTTAGCAAGCCTTAGAACCGCTGCGTTTGCCCAATCCATTGATACTTTTGACTAAGCGCCGACCATCTCTATAATACGCAGACAGATAAATCAACCAGAAGCGGAGAATACATCATGCGAAATCTTATACACTTGGCTATAGGCTTACTCACCGTCCTCTTAATCGTCGGCTGCGGCAGCGCCACGCCCGCCGCCACGCCGACGGCTACCAGGACGCCGCTGCCCGAGGCGACGCCCGTCCCCCCAACGCCCACGCCGACCGAGACGCCGGTCCCTCCCACGCCCACGCCCGAGGTGCAGGCCGCCGCGGTCACGCCCTATCCCCCGGACGTCAACCCTTTAACCGGCCTCCGCGTCGACGACGCGGACCAGCTCGATCACGCACCGCTCGCCGTCAAGGTCTCCAACTCACCGGCGGTACGCCCCCAGGCTGGGCTCAACAGCGCCGACCTGGTCTTCGAGCACTTCGCCGAGGGCCGCGTCACGCGCTTCACAGCCCTCTTCTACGGCACGCTGCCCGAGCGCGTCGGCTCCGTACGCAGCGGGCGGCTCATCGACCTGGAGATCCCTGCCATGTACGACGCGCTCTTCGCCTTTTCCGGCGGGAGCGGCGGCGTCAAGGAACGGCTGCGCGCCTCCGACCTCTTCCCTGAGCAGGTCGTCTCACCGGACTTCGGTGTAGGAGAGCCTTACTTCTACCGCGTTCCCCGGGAAGGACTGGCCTTCGAGCACACGCTCTTCGTCAACATGGACGCGCTGCGCACGCTGGCGGGGGAACGCGACATCGACCAGCGCCCGGACTCTTCCACGTGGATGGCCTTTAGCGAGGATATTCCCAGCGTCGAGGACCTGCGCGACATCTCCTACTTCGAGATCAACTACCTGCAAAACACCTGCACCGCCGAGTGGGCCTACAACGCGGACAGCGGGCAGTGGCTGCGCTCGACGGCAGGCAAGGTCCACAGCGACTATCTCACCGGGGAGCAGCTCAACGCGAACAACGTCGTCATTGTCTTCGCCAACCACATGGACACCGACATCTGGGAAGAGATGATCGGCGATCAGAGCAACTGGAAGCCGTCCATCGAGATCCAGATCTGGGGCTCCGGCCCGGCCCTGCTCTTCCGCGACGGCAAGATGATCCAGGCCTACTGGGAGCGCCCCGAGCGCGATCACATGCTGACCTTCAAGGACGGTCAGGGGAATCCGCTGCCGCTCAAGCCCGGACGCACGTGGATGCAGATGGTCCCGCTGGACACCGAGAGCGTCGACCTCGCCGAGGATCAGCTGCAGTTCACACCGTAACCCATTTCGAGCACGCAGAAGAGAGCCAAGCGCCTGACGGAGACCGTCAGGCGCTATTTTTAGTCTACCAGCCGAACAAGTTCGTCGACAGATAAAATCCTAGGCTCTTGTCGGGAATTAGGTGAAGCCCTACATCTGCTTCTCTATGAGCGGGCTG
>CAZCPK010000090.1:0-11142 GCA_964500755.1 uncultured Anaerolineales bacterium | reverse complement strand
TCTTATTTTCTCTGTGCCCTTCGTGTCTCTGTGGTGAGATATTTAGTTATTTCAGCAGAGCCCATATTAACTCCGCTGAAAAAAGCATCTGAACCACTGAGACACAGAGAACACCGCGGGTAATATTAAAAAGGTATTGAGTAAAATTCACAAAATAAGCGTCTTGGGTTAATTTTATTTAAGTACACTCTTATTTTCTCTGTGCCCTTCGTGTCTCTGTGGTGAGATATTTAGTTATTTCAGCAGAGCCCATACTGAAGCCGAATCAGAGCAAGCGTTTAGTCGCTCTCGGGAACCTTGAGCAGCTTATAGATAGCGGCCTTCTTACCCGACACCAGAATGTCATATTTCCGAAGCAGACGTAGTCCGCCGCCAACGTCCGCCAGGGCATCCTCCAACGCTTCCTTCTGGGCCGTCAGGAGAACCAACACGCCGGCGGGCCGCAACACCCGGTGCAGTTCCGTCAACAGGCGCCGGTGAAAGTCGTGCACGCCCAGCTCCAGATCCTCATAGAGCCCCCAGGGGGGATCGGTGACGATTTTGTGGATGAAGTCGTCCTCAAAGGCGTCCAGGTCTAAGGCATCCTGGGTCTTGACGATAAACGTGTTCTTGACGTTCAGACTCTTTAGCCGGTTCCGCACAAACCGCTTCTTCTCGGGATCCCTATCGGTGGCGAAGATCATATTAAAAGGAAACGCCAACGCCCGCTCAATGGGAATCGCGCCATATCCACAGAAAGGGTCCAGGAAAATGTCGCTGGGCCGAGGATCGGAGAGAAAACAGAGCGCGTGCGCCAGTTCCGGATGCAACTCCCCTTTCTCCAGGACCTGTTCGTAGGCCATGTGACTGGTGAGACGCACCATAAAGAGACCGATGCCTTCGTCCCGGTAGAGAAACCAGAACTCGGTGTCGGGCCGGGCGCGGTCCACGCGCAGCCCCCGGATGCCGGAGATACGCTTCTCGAGAGTGTCCCGCAGCTGCCGGTCAAAGCTGACGTGCTGATTACGATCCAGCGCCATCACGCGGAACGTCCGCCCGACGTTAATGCCCCGGAGCCGGGAACCGATCATGCCCCGCAGGCCCTTGCGCCGGGAGCTAGCGCTCACCATTTCGTGAATGGGACGGCGGGAAAGATCGTCGAAGAGTTCCAGGACGAGGAACGAGTTGTTGAAGAAGCGCAGAGCCGCGAGCTCCCGCACGCTCGCGGCGGTCCGGTAGACGACCAGGCCATCCAGGAGCAGACGCACCTCAACGTCAGGCAGCGCTGCCTCCAGCATCTCCCTGACCACATCCTTCAATCCTGCGATAAAAGTGGAAGCGTACGTCTTCACAGCAACCGCGTCCTCCGCTTATTCGACCTCGGCACAACGATTATCACTACACTCTGAAATTACGATAGTAGCATATCGTCAGGTGCAACGCACCTTCGCCTGCTTGAAAATGATCCTTTCACGCCCACACGGATGGATTTTGAGCGAGCATTACGAGATCATCGTAGGTGCGTTGCACCTTATACCGTAATTTCAGACTACACTATAGGTTGGAGACGGCAAAAAGCAATCTCCATGCTACGTCAGAGCGACTTCCAGCGCCTCCTGCACCGAGCGCACCGGGGCCACGTCGATGCCCTTGGGCAGCGGCGGCTGTTCGCGGCGCATGTTGCGGGGCACGACGATGCGCGTGAAGCCCAGGCGGGCCGCCTCCTTGATGCGTGAGGGCAGATGTCCCACCGAGCGCAGCTCGCCCGAAAGGCCGATCTCCCCCACCAGCGCCAGGTCCGCGGCGACGGGTCGATCGCGGACCGTGGAGGCCAACGCCGCCGCGACCGCCAGGTCGACCGCCGGCTCCTCAATCTGCAGCCCCCCGACGACGTTGGCGAAGATGTCCTGATCTCCCAGGTGCAGGCCCGCGCGTCGCGTCAGCACAGCGACGACCAGCAGCAGCCGGTTGAAGTCGAGGCCGTTGACGGTGCGGCGCGGATTGCCGAAGCTGGTGCCGCTGGCTAATCCCTGGATCTCGACCAGCAGCGGGCGCGTGCCCTCCATGGTCACGGCGATGGCGGAGCCGGCGACGTTGACCATCCGCTCGGCAAGGAAGGCCTCCGAGGGATTGGCGACCTCGACCAGGCCGCGCTCGCGCATCTCAAAGACGCCGACCTCCGAGGTGGCGCCAAAGCGGTTCTTGACGCTCCGCAGCAGGCGATAGGTGTGGAAGGGATCGCCTCCCAAGGTGAGCACCGTGTCGACGATGTGCTCCAGCACCTTGGGGCCGGCGATGTTGCCGGATTTGGTCACGTGCCCGACGAGGAAGACAGGGACGCCGTTGGCCTTGGCCCAGCGTTGGAGCCGCGTGGCGCACTCCCGCACCTGACTGACCGTCCCCGCCGCCGACTGCAGCTCCTCCGTATGCGTCGTCTGGATGGAGTCGACGATGAGCGTCTGGAGGGAGTCAAGCGACTCCGCCTGCTGCAGGATGACCTCGATCTGCGTCTCGGGCAGGATGTGGACGGCATCGCCCTGGATACCCAACCGGCGCGCCCGCAACTTGATCTGCCGCGGCGACTCCTCGCCGGAGACATAGAGCACGGGGTGCTGAGGATCGCCCAGGATATCCGCCGCCTGCAGCAACAGCGTCGACTTGCCGATCCCCGGCTCGCCGCCCAGCAGGACGATGGAGCCGGGCACCAGCCCACCGCCCAATACGCGCGCGAACTCCTCGAGGGCGATGGGGATCCGCGCGTGCCCGGTCATGTCGACCTGGCTCAGCGGTTGCGGACGCGCCCGGCCCCGCACCATGGTCTTGCCCGCGGGCTGCGCGTCAGACTCCACCAGCGTCTCGACCAGGGTGTCCCACGCGCCGCAGTTGGGGCACTTGCCCATCTTCTTGACGAAACTCCACCCACACTCCTGACAGATCCAGCGCGTCTCCGACTTAGCCATCAGCCCTCCTCGTCTTAAAATCAGTTGAAAGTTGCAAGTTAAAAGTTAGCTCTACTGAAATAACTAAATATCTCACCACAGAGACACAGAGGACACAGAGAAAATAAGAGTGTACTTAAATAAAATTAACCCAAGACGCTTATTTTGTGAATTTTTCTCAATGCTTTTTTAGCTACCTATCACTTTGAGGCAAAAGTTTGTCTGTTACGAGATGAAGCGGGTGTATATGTCTCGAAAGCACGATATTCTACACAATTTCATGGATGGGCTCGTAGTTCGCGACGAAGCCCGTGGGCGGAGTCGCGTCATCGTAAAATTGTTCCTATGCTCGCGAAAGTGATAGGTAGCTAAGTAGGTCAGAAAAAATATGTTAACATTTGCTCGGAGCCCTCGTCTCGGGGGCAGTCTCCTTAGAACCGAGCCGTTCACGGTTAGCCGTCCCCGAGACGGGGACGGGAGCGGATGGTGAATACGTCTGGAGTAAAGAAACTTTTACGGACTTACTTAGATGCCTTTTTAATACTTACCTCAGTGTTCCCTGTGTTCAGTGGTTCAAATGCTTTTTTCAGCGGAGTCAGTTTTGGCTCTTATCAAAAGGCATCTGCGCCCCACACGTTAAAGAACATGCGTTCTAAACCACAGCTCCTTTGTACCTTAAAGCGGCGAAAAATGCAAACGGGCGGTAGGCAATATACGGGCAAGCGCTCAGACGTCCAGCCCCGCCTTCTCTTGCAGGAAGTCCCGCAGCACGCGGCGATAGGTCGCTCGCTGTCGATACGCCTGCGCATGACCGGCGTCGGGCATGAGGTATAGCTGCTTGGGCGCCCGCGCGGCTGCGAAGAGATCGCGACTGTCCTGCGGGGGGATGTATTCGTCCGCCTCTCCGTGGATCAGAAGCAGCGGCGCGGTAATCCGGTCGACGACCGCCAGGGGCGCTGCCTCGTGGAAGAACCAGCCGTCGCGAAGCCGGGTGAGGGCGCTCGCGACCGGGATCAGGGGAAAGGCCGGCAGACCGTACTCAACCTTGATGCGGTACGCGAACTCCGCCTGCGCGCTGGCGAAAG
The DNA here is from genome assembly GCA_964500755.1 of uncultured Anaerolineales bacterium. Taxonomy (GTDB): domain Bacteria; phylum Chloroflexota; class Anaerolineae; order B4-G1; family SLSP01; genus G713. Next base: position 7,139 of record CAZCPK010000090.1, on the reverse strand, counting down.
GACAGTCGGCGACGACGAAGCCCAGACGATGATCGAGCGCCGCGTGCTGCAGCACCGTCGCCGCCCCCATCGACTCGCCGTGCGTGCCGATCACGGCATCGGCGCCGTTGCGCGCCTGCACCCAGTCGACGCACGCGCGCAGATCGTCCTTCTCGTAGTAGCCGTAGCTCGTCGTCCGGCCTCCGCTCCGCCCGTGATTGCGGTGGGTGTAGAGCAGCACGTTGAAGCCCAGCGCCCGGAAGTGGGTGGCGTAGTGCAGGCTCAGATAGGCGTTGACCGTCACGCCGTGGGCCAGGATGACCGTCCGCTGAACGCCCTCCAGCGGCAGGTAGAGCGCGAAGAGCCGGTAGCCGTAGGGCGAGTCGATCCAGAGCTCCTCCTGGGGCCAGCTAAGAAAGCCGTCGGAGGTGACGAAGCCATCCTCGACCGCGAAGTTGTAGACCTCAGCGGGCGTGAACGTCTTGGGGAAGAGAATCACGTGGGAGAAGTGCCAGCCCGCAGCCAGTAGCAGGATGGTTAACAGGGCCAGGAGGCCCACGAGAATTGCCCCGGTCATGCGACGAGCCTCAGTGCGCTCCGTAGCGGAAGTCGTTGTCGGCGTCGCGCAACAGCGGCTGGCGGGCGTCCTTGGGCGAGAGCCGCGGCGCGTCGACGGGCCAGTCGATACCGAGCTCGGGGTCGTTCCAGATAATGCCCCGGTCGAGGTCGTGGGCGTACTCCGCCGTCACCTGGTAGATCACGTCGGCGACGTCGCTCAGGGTGCAGAAGCCGTGCGCGAAACCCGGCGGGATGTAGAGCAGGCGGTGATTCTCGGCCGAGAGTTCCGCGCCGACCCACTGCCCGTACGTCGGCGAGCCCTGCCGGATGTCGACGCCCACGTCGAAGATCGCCCCCCGCACGCAGGTGACGAGCTTGCCCTGGGCCATGGGCGCCTTCTGATAGTGCAGGCCGCGCAACACGTCGCGGAGAGAGTGCGAGTGGTTGGTCTGCACAAAGGGCGGGATGTCGTACTGCGTATAGGGCGAGGCCTTGTAGGTCTCGGCGAAGAAGCCGCGCTCGTCGTCGAAGACGCGCGGTTCGATCAGAATTACGTCGGGAATGGAAAGCGGGATGAATGCTTTGAAGGGCATGGTCTCTCCTTCATCATACAACTTGCAGCAGTGCGTCCAGGACTTCGGGGATGGTCACAGGCGGTGATGATTTTACCTCTTCACCAGCGTGAATATGGTGGGGAAAGGAAGATACTTCAGGATGATGCGGTGCGTTGTCCCATCGGCTGACCAAGGCCCCTTCAGAATCCTGAAGATGATACCGATACTTTGGGCGCGTCACATCCGGAGCAGTTACCACGTATTCGGCAACGTGTAAAGCAAAATCGTTGATCAGCGTGATGACACCCCGAATATAGCACGCATTCACGTCAATCTCTTCGAAGTGCATCTCGGATTGGAGTACATGCGGAGCAGCGTGGACGGCCTTCTGGAGTTCCACGTAGTAATCACGCGCGTTCAAATGTGCACTCCTGACAAGATGCGCGCGCGCCTTTCCCAAAGGTCACGGCCCCGCTTCGCCGCATACCAATCAAAGTATGCGGCATCATCCCCCAACTCGCCCGATTCAAATCGTCGCATGAACACATCGGAGGTCATCTCGTAGGTTTGCTCGAAGTGTTGACAGCGCCCTTCGAAGTAGGCGCGTTTTGATTCGGCAAGCTTCGTCTCACGTGCTAAGGCTTTACCCAAAACGTCACGGACTTCTTCCTGATCGACCTCATTGGAAAGTGTGGTTTTCACAGAAAATTCGACCATCGCTATCCCCTTTTCCTACGCTAATCTAATGACGCTGCAGAAAAAAGATTTTTCAGCAGGAGCAGAATCCATCAGAGTATGCGTGAGCAGGCCATTTTCCAACATTTGAAGGTACGTTGCGCCTGGCTGATCCTTATGACCGCTATTTCAGTAATCTAATCATACTCGCAATGCCACGTTATACAAAGTGGATCAAATGGTAGGGCAAACGAAGCGGTTCTGCGGCTTTCCAAGACCCCTCAGAGACTCCCTGTGACGTTTGTCCATGTTATCAACCCCGGCTGCGTTTGCCTTGATCTTGTCTACGCACGTTCTGGAGTGGCGCGGGCGGTTTCGGTAATCGATTTGCTTCGAAATCCCATGGTATCCAGGGAATACTCCCTGGACGTTTGACTTTTCTGCTATGCGCATTAGCCGGCTGGCGCGATGGATATCAAGCAAGTAGATCGATCATGGTTTTTCGAATCCAGCGGGCCGCCGGATAGAGCGGGTGCAACGCCTTCTCCCAGAGCCCCACGTACCGCACCACCTCGCCGCCGAAGCCACGTTTGAAGCGGTAGACGCCCCAGAGGCCGTCGTTGCGCTCCATGAATTGATCCTCGAGCGTCTCCTCGTCGTAGTCCGGAATGCCCCACAGATCGTAGACGGTGCAGCCTTTGGCCTTGGCCCAGCGCATGGCGGCCCACTGCAGCGCGTAGGTGGGCATCTTCTTGCGGTGTCGGTTCGACGAGGCGCCGTAGAAATAGTAGGCCGTATCCCCCAGGGCGAAGACGATGATGGCGGCGACCGGCTCCGCTTCGACCTCGGCGATGAAGAGCGCGACCTCGTCCGCCGGCAAGAAGCAACGGAGCGCTTCGCGGTAGTACGCCCGGCTGTGAATGCCGAACTCGTTGCGCTCGGCCGTCGTCTCCATCAGGTTGTAATAGACGTCCGCGTCGTCCACGTCGCCCGGTCGCACGGTGACGCCCTTGCGCTTGGCGTAGCGGATGTTGTAGCGCGTCTTGGACTTCATGCGCATAAGGATCTCGTCCTCGGACGCGGTCAGATCCACCCGGATGGTGCGCGGCGGCTGGACGGTGCGGTCGCCCTCACGCAGCCCAACGCGGCGCAGCTGCTGCCGCGCCTCGGCGGTGTCGCGCAGGTTTGGCTCCATCCAGAGCGCCCAGGCGTGGCGTCGGCGGGCGGTGTCCTCCAGAGCGGAGGTCAACGCGGCGACGGCGTCCGCGTCATCCCAGTCGACCACGGGGCCGCGCGGCACGTAGGCGATGGTCCCCAGGCGGAGCGGCAACGTGCGGTAGAGCACCAACGCACCTGCGGTCGGATGCCGCCGGGCTCCCAGGGCGACGATCTCCCAGTCCCAGCCGAACGCTCCCTTAAGCTCTCCCCAGCGAGCGGTCTGCAAGACGTCTCCCCGCGGATGCTCGCGCACGAAGGCGTCCCACGTCTCGGGCGCGGGCGACGACAGATCGAGGTAAGTCATGGATTCCTTTCTTTTTCTCCAACGATGAGCAGACCGGCCCCCACCCCGCCGGCCGGCACGTCGCGCTCGTAAGCCGGGCGCCAGGCGCGGCTCAACCGCGCGACAACCCAGCGCTTCAACAGGCGCTGGAAACCGAGGTGCCGCAGACGCGGCGACGCCAACCAGCGGAAGAGCGGTTGGCTCCGCTCGCTGATGCCGTAATGACGGTTGCTCTCGTCCCAGAGCGCGGCGACCTCGGCGGGCATGTAGTACCGGGCTTCGACCAACCGCAGGCCGACCTCGCGGAGCCAGACGCGCCAGACGTCGGGCGCCGGGTAGCGGTAGTGTTCCAGCCGCCGGTCAACCCGACGGGCGTACGCTTCGGCGCCCGCCTCGTCCCCCACAGCGACCTGCTCACGGTAGCCTGCCAGCAGCCGGCGGAAGGCGTCGCTGGGCACCGTGGTAATCAGGCGCCCGCCGGGCCGGAGCACACGCCCCACCTCCTGCAACACCGGCGTCAGATCGGGGATATGCTCCAGCACGGAGTTGCTGAAGACGGTGTTGAAACTGGCGTCGGCATAGGGCATGGCCCCGCCCACTGCCTGCTGGACGGTCTTATACTTGCCGCTCGCCGCACCCTTCTGGAGCTGCTCGCGCCAGGGATCGAAGCCCACTTCGATGGACGGCTCGCCCTTGAAGAGCACCTCGGCGATCATCCCGTCGCCACAGCCTAGATCGAGGATCGGGCGGAGGAAGTCGACCTCGGCGGTCGTGCGCAGTTCAACGGCGCGCCATAGCGCCACGGGCGGCGCGAACCAGTAATGTTGCAACAATAAGCGCAGATAATCACGATCGGGTGTTGGCATAATATAAGTGCACCATACAAGACTATAGAATGGATAAAGGTAGCGAGCAGACAGATATGCACCCACCATTTGCTGATTAACCATAACCGTAAACGTCTAAACGTCAAGCCTAGGGCAACGGGTGATTACCCACATCTCACCGCAGAGCCCACAGAGGCCAAAGAGAAAAAAACGCTCTTGCCAGAAACGCTGGTTCTGCTGAAAAAAGCCTGCGCTCTCTGCGGGCTCAGCGCTCTCTGTGGTGAAAACCAACTGAACGTCACGAACGACGGTAGACTTATGGGTAGCCCCAACCCTTCGTGAGCGCATCGTCAAAGTCGCACTGACTCGTCGGCAAAGTCAAGGCGTCTAGAGAGCAAAGTCACGTGGCCTAGCCACCAAAGTCACGTTGACTACGGTCCAAAGCTAGGTTGACTTTGATCCAAAGTCACGTTGACTTTACTGCAGAGTCAGCCTGACTTTTCCGAAAAGCTAACGGGACTTTTTCAAAAAGACGCGCTGAGGTTTTACAGACAGCGCGTTGTGCTCCCACACTTTTATGCTAAACTGTGACCCATGAATCCGCTCACTTTACCCAATCAGATGAAGGATCTCCAGGTCATGCTGCGGGGCCTCGACTGGCACGCGGTCGAACAGGAGGTCAACCAGGAGATTCAGACCCGGCTCGTCATCGTCGGCCCGGTGAACGCCGGGAAGTCCACGCTCTTCAACTACCTTCACGGACACCGTCTCTCGGCGACCAGCGCCGTGCCCGGCACCACCACCGGCGTCATCGAACACCCTCTGGGCCCCTTCTTCCTGGTCGACACGCCCGGCTTCGGCGAGGTGTGGGGCGTCGACCGGGCGACGCAGGCGCTCGAGGCGGCCCGGCAAGCCGACGTCGTGCTCCTGCTGCTGGACGCCGTCGCGGGCGTGCGGCAGAGCGACCGCGAGCTCCTTGAGCGCCTGCGTCAGCTGCGGATACCCGTCATCGTCGCGCTCAACAAGATCGACCTGGTGACCCGCGATGTGCCCTGGGTGCTGGAGAACGCGGAAGAGGTGCTGGGCGAGCGACCCATCCCCATCTCGGCGCGGACCGGTCGGAACGTCATTGAGCAGCTGCTGCCGGCGCTGGTCAACGCGCATCCGGGGATGAGCGTGGCGCTGGCCCGGACCCTGCCGCCGGTCCGCCAGCAGCTGGTGCAGCGTATCGTCCGGCGCACCGCGTGGTTCAGCGGACTGCTGGCCCTGCAGCCCGTGCCCGGTCTCGACGTGCCCATCCTGCTGGCTGCGCAGACGCGGTTGATCCTCCGCGTCGCCGCCGCCCACGGCGAATCGATGAGCGTGAGTCACGCCCGCGAGCTGCTCGTCACCATGGCGGGCGGCCTGGCCTCGCGCTACCTGGCGGCACAGCTCGCCAAACTGGTGCCCGGCTTCGGCTGGATCGTCTCGGCGATCATCGTGGGGACGTCGACCTGGGCGCTGGGCGAGGCCGCGCACCGCTACTTCGAGGCCGGTCGGCAGCTGCCCACCACCGCGCTCCACACCCTCTACCGCTCCCTGCGGCGGCGGGCGCCGCGGCGCCTGCTCTCCCGCTCGAACAAATTGAAGCAAGAAGAACGTACGATTGTACTCAGTGAGGAAGATAACATTTAGCCCATAGACGCTATTCACGCAACGCAGACATTCCCCTTTCGGTTTTGAAAGGAGGGGAGACCAAAGCATGCGGACGATCAAGCGGATGATCGCCGTGGCCCCCTTGATGTAGCGGCCATTTTAGGTACAAGCAACATGCCCTACCATCACAGTCTTCACCATTGCCCTGGGCATCTGTGAACTACGGCAGGTGACACATGCAATCAGCAAAAACTCAAAGGCGGACACACGCAGAGCTCCACGCACAAGCAAGAAGAGAATGGATCCGGTATATGATCCCAGGTTTCATCATCGCCCTGCTTATCGGCATCGCCGTCGGCTATTTCGGGCTAGGCGCACCCGCCCCCCCATCACAGGTCCCTGCGGCGGTCCAGTCCACCGCCTGGCTGCAGCCGAGAATAGCGAGCACCGCCCCGCCGCGCCCCACCGAAACGACAAGAGCTACCGCTACTCCCGAGCTGCTGCAAGTCTACGTCAGCGGCGCAGTGACGACGGCGCAGGTCATCACCCTGCCGCGGGGCAGCCTCGTCAGGGACGCCCTGGAGGCCATCGGTGGCCCGGCGCCGCACGCCGACCTGGACGCCATCAATCTGGCGGAGCCGGTGAGCGACTACCAGCACGTCCTGGTGCCGGAGAAGCAGACGTCCGAGGCGGCTGCCCCCACCGCCGACAACTCCACCGACACGCAAACCACCCACGTTGACCTAAACACGGCGGACGCGACGGAACTGGAGACGCTTCCGCACATCGGGCCGAGCCGGGCCGCGGATATCATCGCCTACCGGGAAACGAACGGCCCCTTCGCGACGATCGAGGAGCTCAAGAACGTCAAGGGCATCGGCGACGCGACCTTCGCCGACCTCGCCCCACTCATCACCGTGGACTGATGATCACCCACATCTCACCACAGAGCCCACAGAGGACACAGAGAGAGCAAGACTTGGCCTTTCTCTGCGTGCTCAGCGCTCTCTGTGGCGCAAAACCACTGGACGCCGCGAACGACAATAGATTTATGAGTAATCACCCGCCGTGGATCCTTGACGGGCCCGGACACGAGGAACCACAGCCGAGAAATAGTTTTTCATCCAGCGTAATCGTTTAGTTTTGTGAGTAGTCGACAGGTGCAACGCACTTCCGAACTCAAGTCTATGCTATTCTCAAAATACTAAACGGATACCATCCAGCTACCTATCGCTTTAAGGCAGAGGCTCGTCTGTCGCGACTTCGTCGCGACAGAACGCCACTCCGTCCAAGGACTCCGTGGCTCACTACGAACCTTTGACCTGGATTTATGAAGAGCTTTCCCAAAATTGTTCCGCTCTTGTTAGGAACGCTGCAAGAGATGAAAACTATTTCTATCACCAAGTAAAT
>CAZCPK010000089.1:0-11159 GCA_964500755.1 uncultured Anaerolineales bacterium | reverse complement strand
GCTTCCAGCTGCTCCAGCGAACAATTGTCCGGGACGACGCCCTGAGCGCCGAGCGCCCTGGCCCGGCGTTTCTGAGTCGCTTGATGGACGAGCACCAGACAATATGTCTCCGGCCATTCTCTCCGAAGTCGCCGCAGCGTCTGCCACGCATCCGCCAGATCGCTGTCCAAGAAGACCCACGCCGTCGGGCGCCGCGCCATAAGCTGCAGACCTTGAGTTCCATCGTCAGCGTGGACGACAGTGGTGAAGGAGCTCGTCGCCCGCAGCAGGACGTCCCAGCTGTCGCGCATGCGACCGGGTGGAGCGATCATAAGGCCTAGCACCTCTTCCTAATCCACCCTCTCTTCCGCTGCACGTGAACCTCCCCTACACTATAAGCAGCATACCCAAGCACCGATAGCTTTTTCTCCTCTACTATAGCCAGTGGAGGAGCCTGCCACAATGGACAAAAGAGGGGTTTTGTCTACCAGAAAATGGCCAGACACTGGTCACTTTTGACCAGACACCAAGCGCCAGAGAGGTCAGAAGGCGCTAGCAACGAAACTGGGGCATGCCGCGTTGTAACCGGCATGCCCCAGTGGGAGCTTACGTAGATTATGCGTTATTCCAAATCAGTGATGCCCTCCCGCAGGGCGTAAAGGGCGGCCTGGGTGCGGTTGGAAAGGTGCAGCTTAGAAAGAATACTGCTGACGTACTTGGCGACCGTCCGTTCGTGGATTCCCAGCGTGCCGGCAATCTCTCGGTTGTTCAGACCCCGGGCAACCCAGTGCAGCGTCTCAACCTCACGAGCCGTCAGAGAGACCGTAGGAGCCGCCTCGTCGGTGGGGCGTTCCAGCTCGCGGATGACCTTGAGCGCGATATCTGGATGCAGCGCCAGGTTTCCGCGGGCCACGTCGCGAATCGCTTGCACCAGCTGGTCGTGGGTGGCATCCTTGAGCAGATAACCCAACGCGCCCGCCTTGATGGCGGAAAAGACCCGTCCATCGTTGGCGTAACTCGTCAACACCATAACGTGCGAGGTCACGCCGACGTCGCGGATCCGCCGGATGGCGTCCACCCCCTCCAGATGCGGCATAAGAAGATCCATCAAGATCACATCCGGAGTCAGGGCCTGGGCCAGCGCCACGGCCTCCTCCCCATCGGCGGCCTTGCCCACCACCTGCATATCTGGCTGCGCGGTGATGATGATACCCAATCCCTCTCGCACCACCAGATGATCGTCGGCAATAAGAATGCGTATTTTTTCCATGACCTACTCCTCACCAACGTCTGACGCCCCTGGAGCCAATACCCGCACGCGGGTCCCCGAATCAGGCATCGAGATGATTTTCAAGACCGCGCCGATACCTTCAGCGCGATGCTGCATGTTCGCCAGTCCCATGCCGAGGTTGAGGACGGCCTCCGGGTCGAAGCCACAGCCGTCGTCCCGCACCTCCAGGAGGGCACAGCCATCCTCACGACCCCAGTAGACGGTCACTGTCGACGCCCCCGCATGCCGCAGGGCGTTGTTCAACGCCTCCTGGGCAATCTGATAGAGCGCGCGCTCCTGCGCCAGCGATAGCCGCAACGTCTCGTCGGCCAGCAGGCGCGCTTCCACATCGGCGCGCCCTTCGACGGCAGCCAGCCGCTGGTTGAGCGCGCCGACCAGTCCCTGCTCGCGAAGCAGCGGTGGGTGCAGATCGTGGATGAAGAGGCGCATTTCCTTGATGGCCTGGCGCGCCGTCTCGCCCACGATGTGCAGCCACTGATCTAGCAACGTGCGAGAGGCTTGAGGTAGTGCCAACGTCTCCAGCTGGACCTGACCGGCTTCCGTCAGCACGACCATACCGTAAAGCGACTGGGTGACCGTATCATGGAGATCGCGGGCGATGCGCTGACGTTCTTCGAGCAGCGTAGCCTCCTGACGTAGACGCTCACTCCAGACGGAGACGCCAATTTGATCGGCAATGGAGGCGGCGAGCGCAATCTCACGCGTCGTGAAGCTGGCCTCCAACAGGCGAGCCAGCAGCAGCAAACCGACAATACGTCGCTCGGCGCGCAAAGGGGAGAGCAACAAGTTCCGCGACTGGAGCAGCTGCCTCAGGTGAACGTCCTCTTCGGATACGACGTCATCAACGTGGGAGAGCAACAACGGCTGTTGATGCTGCAGCACCCACCCCACCGCGCCTTGTTTATATGACAGCGTCTCAAGGACAATCGGCCCCTCTTCAGAAAAGCCCCGGTGCGTCGCCAGGCGCAGCGTCTCTTCTTCATCACCGTGAGCGCCCTCCGACGTATCCGACAGCAAGTAGATGGCTCCGATATCACTCTGCAGCGCCGTCAGCGTCTGCGCCAGGGAGAGCTCGAGTAAGACGCCCAGATCCCGCCCCTGGCTGGCAATGGCGGAGATCTCATACAACGTGCTCAGGTCGCGGGTCTGCTCAGCGATCCGCTCTTCCAGCGTAAGGTTGAGATCGACGAGTTGCTGCTCTGACGTCCGCAGTGAGGCTACCATGCGGTTGAAGGCGTGGGACAGGTATCCGATCTCGTCCTCAACCGCTACGGGAACGTTGACGTCCAGCGCGCCGCTGTTGACCTTATCGACGCCCTCGAGTAAACGTGCCAGCGGCGAAACCAAACCCACGCGGAAGAAATAGGGGAAGACGACCAGGATCAGCGATGTCGTACCGACAAAGAGGCCCAGCAGCGGCAGCGACTTCTGATGCAAATAGTGACGATAGGCAAGATAGCTGTATCCGACCTCGTACCGCACGTCCCCACGCATGAAGGTGTAACGCAAAATGTGTTCCGAGGGATAAGACAATCCACCCCGGTAAGAGCAAACACCCTCTGGGATCCGCAGAGTGTCGATAAGGTGAGTCGCGTGCTCCAGCGCACCGAGCCCCTCAAGTCCCAGCCAGGGATGCTCGTGCAATACGAGGTATCGGGTGGGAAAGTGACCGCGCATCAGCCCCGCGCGGCAAAGGGTATCCTGAGCGGCAAGCGCGGCGGCATCCGGCGCCCCGGGCCGCGCGGTGACCATCTGATACGCTGCGGAAAAAAGCCCTTCAGCGGGCCGTGTGGCGATGTACAGCACGCTGGAGGGTACCTCCTCAAAACGCCGCGTCTCGATCAGCGTTTGAATATGCGCCAATTCCGCCCGGCGCACCTCGGTGTAGGCCTGACGATAGGCCCGCATCGCGAGACCGGAGATAAGTCCCAGGATAATGAGCAGGGTCACCAGCGAGATGCCCACCAATTTGACCATAAAGCTCGTCGGCTCAGGGGCGTGATTGATGTACGTGAGCATAATGGCGAAGAGCACCAGGAGATGTACGATGGCGAAGGTACCAGGAGGCACCCGGTTCGTCCCATCAAGGACGGAGACCACGATGGGCAGCGGGGAGAACAACATCAGCAGCACCCAGGCCCGCGAAAGCCGGGCCTCTTTTCCCGACGGACGGCGAAGGGCGCGCCATACTCGCCGCCAGAACGGGCGCGCGCCGACGTTCTCCGAGAATTGGACGGTCTTACGCAGCCAGATAACAAGGACCCAAACGTTGCCGACGATCTGCCAGAAATCGAAGAACTTGAACGAGACCCATGCGTTTGCATCCCGGACGTTGAGAAAACCGGCGTTAAAGCCCTCAAAACTATAGCTCACCCAGCCTTTCCGAGACGCAAGGACGGCCTCGACGTCGGTCGGCACCGTCGCGTAGACGTGGTGAGGCAGCGCGGTGACCGTCTCCCAGGCCATCCAGATAAAGAGCGCGCCCGTAATCACAACGGCGGCAATCAGCACGCTGCGCGCCTCCCGACGATAGCGGGGACGGGGAAAATCGTAGGCGAACTGGAGCAACGCGATCATGGCAAGGGTAACGCTCGTCACGCCGCCCCACCACCCGAGATAGCCGCTGATGCGGGGTGCATAGACGATGCGGGCAGCGAGCTGGGTAGCAGCCATCGCCGTCATCCCACCGAGCCACCCACAAAAGAGCCAAGTCTGGCGGGACTTAGCGCCTTTCAACAGTAGATACCCCAGGCTCACCAGATGGAGTAAGAGCACCGGGACGTATCTTATGGCAGTAGGAGAAACGAAAATCATACCATGCTCCGCGAATCTGGTAAGAGCGATTATAACGTAAGTGGCGGGAAGGACAACTGAAGTGTTCAATTCGCAAGCGCAGGACAGGAGAGAGTGTGCCCACAAGTTGTATCGGGCATAAGCATCCCATCTTGATAAGATTTTGTGTGACATCATACATATACTTGACAATCCGAAATCACAGTTATAGAATGGAAATTGCCGGTTACTCCCCCCCTCTCGCATGTGTGATACCTACACACCGACAATGCTTTGGTTTTTTCGGCCTGGCGGTATTTCGTGTCCCTGGTGACTAGATGATCATGGGGCCTCCTTTCAGCTTCGCGTCGACAGGATATGCAGCACCCAGTACGTCCTCAACGCGTGCGACCCTGCCAATCTGTTCCCTCAGTAGGCGCGTCTGGGATCGATTACAGAGCGCCTCGGGTCTCGGTCGCGTCCTGGGCCGTTTCCGGCGCGCCGTTGATCTCCTGATCGACGGCAAGGTGCTGGCGCTGGTCACACCGGAAATCGGCGACGGGCCTTTCCATGTGGTGCTCCCCTATCTCCCGTCAGACCCATTACCGCAGCGCTTCACCATGCGCGTCGACGATAACGTGTGCGCTCTCGGCCCCTGGCGCCTGAGCATGCGATCACCACCGCGACTCTGGGACGCACGTCCCCGCTGGGAACATCTGTCTCCGTCCCCCACGACGACGCTCAGTGTGCTCCGCAGGATTGTGGAGACCGCGGCCTGCGACATTTCCCATTCTCCCGTGGCAGCGCTGACCCGCGGCGAGGACGTGCCCCGGATCGCCGCCTTTGAGCGCGCCCTACGCTCTCAGAAAGCGCGCCCCATCCACGACGCAGCAGCGAAGTTGGCCGGTTGGGGCCCAGGGTTGACCCCCTCTGGGGACGACTATCTGGTCGGTGCGATGCTCGCGCTCTGGTATCTTGCGCCGGACGACGTTGAGAGGCCGGAGTTCAGCAACACGCTGGACTCCGGTTTTTCTTTATCTGCGTCTATCCTCTGCTCCTGGATCACCCGGGCCGCCGCGCCGCGGACCAACCGCATCAGCCGCGCGTTCCTCAAAGCCGCACGGGACGGTCTCGCCGACGCGCGTTGGCACACCCTGTTGGAGACGCTCGCCGCCGGTGACGGCTCGGCAGTGCAACAAGCCGCCAGATCCATACTCGACTTCGGCGCGACGTCGGGCCTCGATACATTGATCGGCTTCTGGCGCATTCTGGAGCGCTTCAGTAAGGTTGAAACGTTCACACGTTAGAACGTTTGACCTTAGACCTTTAACGTTCGACCTTAGACTCATTGACAAGGGAGGTTCCTTTGATTACCAAGACGCGTATCAAAAGCGGGGAGTACTACGACTCCGTGACGTTGTTGGAGGTCGCGCAGGGGTTGCTGGACTTGGAGGACGTCGCGGACGCCGCCGTCGTGATGGCGACGCCAGCCAACAAGGGGATTCTGGCCGACGTGCATTTGCTGACGCCCGAGGCCGAGGCCGCGTCGTCCGACGATCTCGTCATCGCCGTGCGGGCCGCATCTGAGGAGGTCGCCACGGCAGCCATGGAGAGAGCGGACGAGCTGATGGAAGCCTCGCGCACGCCCACGGAAGAGGGTACGCTGCAACAGCCGCCCAAGACGTTAGCCGCGGCGGTCAAGCGCATGGAGGACGCCAACATGGTGCTGATCTCCGTCGCCGGTCGCTACGCGGCGGGCGTCGCACGGGAAGCGCTGGCGCACGACAAACACGTCTTCCTCTTCAGCGACAATGTCACGGTGGAGGACGAGAAGGCGTTGAAGGAGATCGGGCGCGAAAAAGGCCTGCTGGTGATGGGACCGGACGCCGGCACCGCCATCATCAACGGCGTGGCGCTGGGCTTCGCCAACGCCGTCACCTCCGGGCCGGTGGGCGTCGTCGCCGCTGCCGGGACGGGACTGCAATCCGTGACCTGCAACCTGACGCGCATGGACGTCGGGATCAGCCAGGCCATCGGCACCGGCGGGCGCGACCTCTCCACCGCCGTGGGCGGCATCATGATGTTGGAGGGTCTCAAGGCCCTGCAGGCCGATTCCGCCACGGAGGTGCTCCTACTGGTCTCCAAGCCCCCCGCGCCGGAGATCGCCGCGCAGGTGTTGGAGCAACTCTCGGCTACCGATAAACCGGCGGTGGTCTGCTTCTTGGGCGGCGACCCCCGGCTGGTCCGCGAGGCCGGCGCCGTCCTCGCCGGGACGCTGGAGGAGGCCGCGCACTTCGCGGCGGCGCTGGCGGAGGGACGCGCCCCCCAGGTCGCCCGCCAGCAGCTGGGGGATCGCGAGGGAAAGTTACGGCGGGCGGGTGAAGAGCTGCAGCAGCTGCTCGGACCGGAGCAGCGGTACGTCCGGGGGCTCTTCAGCGGCGGCACCTTCTGCTACGAGACACAGCTGATCCTCAAGGAGATGGGCTTCACCGTCCGCTCCAACGCGCCGGTGGACAAGACCCTGAAGATGGCGGAGTCTACCCGTAGCGCGGGACACGTCGCCGTCGACCTGGGCTAGGACGAGTTCACCGTCGGGCGACTCCATCCCATGTTAGATCCGACGCTGCGCAATCGGCGCATCGTGCAGGAGGCCGAGGATCCGGAGACCGCCGTCATCTTCTTGGACGTGGTGCTGGGCTACGGCGTCCACCCCGACCCGGCGGGCGCGGCGGTCGCAGCGATCCGGGAAGCGCGCGAGGTCGCCAAGGCGGACGGGCGCGAGGTGATCTTCGTCGCCTCGGTCTGCGGCACCGCCGGCGATCCCCAGGACCGGGACGAGCAGGAAGCGAAACTGGAAGACGCGGGCGTGATGATACTGCCGACGAATGCGGCGGCAACCCGGCTGGCAGGTTATATTTTGGATCCGTGATTTGGGATTTTGGATTGGTCTATGGATGAAGCGGCGTTCAAAAGCCGGACCAAGCAGTTGGCGTTGCGGGTGATTCGTCTGGTCGACTCCCTGCCGAAAAGCACAACGGGGCGCGTGATCGGACGTCAGGGGCTACGTTCGGCGACATCGGTCGGGACGAACTACCGGGCCGCGCGTCGTGCCAAGTCCGTGGCTGATATGATCGCCAAACTGAGCATCGGCGAGGAGGAAGCGGATGAGACACTCTATTGGCTCGAACTTCTGGTTGAGGCGGACCTGGTGTCGGAGGCGCGGCTGTGCGATCTGATGCGAGAAACTGATAAAATCACCGCTATGATCGTCTCATCCATCAAAACGCTTGACTCCGCTGAAAAAAGCATCTGAACCACTGAGTCACATTCGGTCGCCGCTGTGGACTCCCAAGGAAGATTTTCTCCTCGATCTTCACTTTTGGCTATTCGTGTTGTTAAGGTTCCTTAATCTAATATACAAGACACAGAGAACACCGGGGTAAATATTAAAAAGGCATTGAGAAAAATTCACAAAATAAGCGTGACTCACCTGAAAAAAAGTCCAAGAAATCGGATTTTTAGGTGGCCATACCCTACATTTAGTGATTTTGGTCATGAGAAACCCACATATAGTATCAAGTCGTAGAAAAATTCGATTTCTGCTACAGATGTTCGCAGTTAGCGTTGCAGACCCCGGACTGCGGCGCCACTCCAGCCGAGTCTGTCACACGGAATCTTGGAGGCCCCGCCTTTCCAGAGCACGGATAGACCAGAGCTCTCGTGCACTCCGTCCGATTCGCGCCCCTCCTGAACGGGACCCCCAGGGTTCCACATCGCTTGATCCAACCGGCCTAGTCCTCGACCAGGAACGAAATCTTGGCGTTGATACGATAGGAGACGATCTCGTCGTCCTCCACAATCGCCTGAAACTCCTTGATGTAGAGGGATTTGATGTTCTGAATCGTCTTAGACGCTTCCTTGAGCGCCTGTTCTGCGGCGTCCTCCCAACTCTCGTCTGAATCGGCCAGTACCTCAATTACCTTTACGACGGACACGTTTGCCTCCTCGGTTTATCGTGTACCTGTGCTCGGACTTCATGTTTCCAACTGCTGCCTCTTCTCAATTGTGGCTGCCCGCATCCAGTAGATAACCTCCTTTCCCACGTTCACACCTACTTAACTCGAAGACAGAGTATAAGGTGCAATAACCCTGATACGTACTTTCCGTACTTCACACGGAGCCGAGCGACATCTGCTTATCCGCGACGCAAGATAGCCTTGGACTCCTCGTCCTCCCGGCGGGGCATCGGTACGTACTGCACTGAAGGACGCTCCTGTGAGGACTGAGGGTAGAGTTCCATCAGCTCGTAAACCTCCTCCGGCACCTCGGTGCTGACGGGCAGTCCCAGCCCCTCGGCCTCCTCCACCCGGATGGGATAGTCGTGGGTCCACGTGCCGGACGCCAGTTTCTCGGCCAGTTCTTCGGCCTCCTCGCCGTCCATCCAACCGCTCACGATGCGGACGACGGTCTCCTTGACCTGCCGAACTGCCTTCCTGCTGATGTCGGCCATAATGAGCGTCTCGTCGTCCAACTCGTTGACGTCCTTCTTGCTCACGGCGTCCAGAATCGAGGCCGCGGGCAACTCCTGCACCTGAGGATCGACCGGCCCCAGCACGGCGTTCTCGTCCATCACGATGTGATCGGCGGCGAGCGCGATAAGCGAACCGCCCGACATGGCGTAGTGCGGCACGATAACGCTGACCTCGGCTTCGTGAGCGCAGAGCGCGTGGGCAATCTGCTCCGCCGCCAGCACCAGTCCGCCCGGCGTGTGCACAATCAGATCGAGGGGAATCTCAGGGTCGGTCATGCGAATGGCCCGCAGCACCTTCTCCGAATCCTCAATATCGATGTAACGGAGTATGGGAATGCCCAGCAAGGCGAAGGTCTCCTGGCGGTGGATCAGCGTGATGGCCCGCGAATCGCGTTCCTTCTCCAACTCCCGCAACTTGGCGACCCGGGCCTTCTCCAGCAACTTCTTGCGCAACACGGGCAGGATAAACGAGAGCAAGGATAGAATCCCAAAGATGATCCAGAATATCTCATTAAATTTCATGACGTCTCCTCAGGAGAATGGTCAGGTGGTCTGTTGGTCTTTTGGTCTGTTAGTCTACTGGTTGGGTAGTCGGGTGACCAAATCTTCAACGGATTGAACGAGTGAGCGGATGGGCAGGCGACTTTTACGGTGCTGCGTTACATCCGCTAACTTGTATTCTCGTGATCGTGAATGTCCCTTGCCACGTGAGAACTCCCTCAAAATGAGGGGTACCGGGTAGTTGCATTCCATTTATTATCCTTTAAAATATCACAAAGACGCGCCCGCGAATTCCGGGATACGTTGGCATTATCGTTGGATTTAGCTCACGGACGTTGGATTTTCGTTGGGGCGCGTTCCGGAAAAAGGATCGAGTGCCACAAAAACCTGTTGATGGACGTCACCGGCGATGAACACCACCCAAGGAAGAACGTCGCCTTGGGATTTCGAAGTAAGTCATCAGCGAAGACCCTCTCAAGTGCTACAGAATGTGTTTAGCCCCGCGCAAAGCAAACGAAGCCAGGGTTGATGAGGTGGACAAACGCTGCCGGGAGACGCTGAGAGGCCGCAGAACCATACTTCGCTCCTCGGCGGGAGCTTTTCATTTGCCCCGTTCTTGGTATGCTCGGTGCTTGTATAGAGGGAAAGGGCTAGCAGATGGCGCCGCAGGATTCCTCCGCGGTTCAGACAATGTAGATAGATAGTCCCGGATCTGTACGGTCGTCGCCACGGACGTACGGCGGGCAAGGAGTGTTACGCGATGAAAATTGTGAGATCGCGGACGACGCTGCGTTCCTTCGGCGCTTACGTCAGATTGACGGTGATGGGGTTTGCGATGGGGACCGCCGGTTTGATCCCCGGTGTCTCCGGCGGGACCATGGCGCTGTTGTTTGGAATCTACGAGGATCTCGTCGAGGCTATCCGAACGGCCTCGGACCCGCAGACGCTGGAAACGTTGGTCCAACGCCGCTGGCAGGCGTTCTTCCGGCGCCTGTCCTGGGAGCTGCTCTTGCCGCTGGCCATCGGCGGGGCAGCCGCTGTGGTTCTGATAAGTCATTTCATGGAGTGGCTGCTCTTGACCTACCCGATCTACGTTGAGGCATTCTTCTTCGGCCTGGTCGCGGCCTCAATCCTGGTGGTGGCGCGCAAGGTGCGCAGCTGGGCCCTTGGCTTGGTCGTTGGTTTTCTCCTGGGCGCGGCAGGCGCGTGGTTGATGTTGGATCTGACACCGGCGGAGACGCCCAACACGCTGTGGATGCTCTTTCTGAGCGGCGCCGTGGCCAAATGTGCCATGGTGCTGCCGGGGATCTCCGGCGCTTTTGTCCTGGTATTGCTGGGGCAATATCAATATGCGCTAGCTGCGGTTACCCAGCGCGATATCTTGGCGGTGGGTGTTATCCTCTTCAGCGCCGTGGTGGGCCTGGTGACCTTCTCCCAGGCGCTCAGCTGGCTCTTCAAGCAGCAGCACGATCTGACGTTGGCGGTGTTAGCCGGATTGATTCTGGCCTCGCTCCGCAAACTCTGGCCCTGGAAAGAGAGCTATTTCTGCACCGTCGACGAGATACTTACTCAGACCAACGTGCTGCCTGCGGCGTGGACCTCGGAGGTCGCGATGGCGCTGGCCTTGGCGGGACTCCTGCTGGTGCTGGCGCTGGGCGGACGTCGGGAGGCGGAATCGGAAGAGGCCTCTATCTGATTCACAGTCCGGTGCGACCCGGTATTGTCGCCCGCGTCGCACCGGACGTCGTTCTCGTTACCTAATTCCCGCTCAGTGTATCTGATGCATCTGTGCGGCTTTGTCTTCCGCCTCGCCCACGCCGTTCAGATCGCCTGGCCCGGCTACGGGCCATCCCAGGCAGCTATCGGATAGGCCACAGGTAAGGAAATCTCTCTGTCGGGTGAGGCCATCCGGCCCGCCATAGTACACGTAGAGTTTACCCCAAAACCGTGCCCTCCGGGATCATACGTCGGCGCGCCAATGACTACATCCTTGTGGCCATCGCCATTGACATCCCCCACCCCGGATACGGCGTAGCCGAACAAAGCCATCTATTATGATCTATTCTCGCATAATGAGAGGAAGAT
>CAZCPK010000088.1:3305-11176 GCA_964500755.1 uncultured Anaerolineales bacterium | reverse complement strand
TGCGGATTGAGGTGCCGCACCTGGGTGAGTTCCCCGGTGTCGATTGGGGCGGTCAGCAGCGCCGCCAGGGCGTAGTAGAGCGGCGGCTGTCCGCCCTCTTGTTCCCACGGGCCGACCTCGGCGCCGGGCTCAGTGGGGAGCACCGGCAGCGTTCTTTCCGTGGCCAGATGTTCGACCAGCGGATAATGAAAGAGCTCATCCGGCGCCTCGAAGATGGGGACGGTGACGCTGTAGGTTGCGGCCAGCAGCACGAAGGCGAATAGGATGGCGTGAAAGCCGCGGCGGTGGCGACGGGTGTAGGCCGCGGTCATGGTGTCACCCCCGGCAGGGAACAGGTGAGCCGATAGGTTTGCTCGGATAGCTGCTGGCCCACTGCGTCAACGGCGGTCCAGCGCTCACCTGCGCTTGGATCCCAGACGCCGAGCCCGACTCGTCCCTCGCCGATGGCTGCGTCGATGCGCCGGTGTTCCTGGACGACGTCAGCGGTACGCCACGCATTCAGGGGATAGAGGCCGGCCAGCGGATCACCGTCGGCCTGAGCGACGAGAGCGCCGTCGACGTCGAGCCAGTGGGTGAAGAGCGTCGGTTGCCCTGCGATGGGACCGGCGGCCCGCCACGTCGCGTTGAGGGTGACGGTATCGCCGCTCTTGTGGCACGCGACCTCCAGCAGCTCTAGCGTCTCGCTGAAGGTCGCCAGCGGTGCCGCGAGCGTCGGGGCACGGACGCGACCGGCGAGGGTCAGCGCGCTCCCGTCGACGTCGTAGGTCGCCAGCATCACCCGATCCGCCGCGCGCACGTCATCGGGCGTCACGGCGGGGTTTACCGGGTCGATGCGGTAGGGTAGCGCCGGTAGCAGGTCGCCGCGTCCCCGGATCGTCAGCCGTGCATCCAACCGGCCGTGAGCTGCCAACAGCGTGTCGCCGCCGGTCGGCGGCGGCAGGGGAATAACCCCCTCATGTCCCAGCGGATAGGTCTGCGGCTGGCGCGTAAGCCGGTCCGGCAGGTTGACGACCAGCAAGGTCTCGTCGTCCCGCGCGGCGCGCACTGTATCCCAGATCAAGTCCCCCGCCATTCGATAGAGGCGCACCTCGTCAATCAGAAAGCGTCCGGCGGGAACGAGCGTCAACGCGCCCAGCGCCAGTGTGACGGCTGTCCTTGCTGCCACTGTGGAAGCGTGGTTCGCCAGCCAATCGATGATGTCTGTCCAGAGCAGGGCGATCCCCACCGCCGCGGGATAGAAGACGCGGGGCGGGTCACGGAACCAGTTGAAGGCCTGAGTCGTCAGCGGGATGACGCTCCAGAGCACGATCCAGCCCACGCTACCGACGTAGCGTGACCACCATTGTCCGCGCCAGGCGAGGAGCCCCAGCGCCGCCAGCGTCGCCAATCCCAGGAGAAGCAGTCCGGTGAGAGGGACACGGAACCCCTGGGCCAGCGGTGCGACGGGAAAGACGGTGGCTTGCAACGCGGTCAGGGGGGTATACTGCGGATGCAACCCCTGGAGAAAGCGGGAGGGTACGTGGGAGGCGACGCGCAACACGGCAAGCAGGGGAAGCAGCGAGGCGAGGCCGTAGGCCCAGCGCCAACGGTGGCGCCGCAGATCCGTAACCGTGGCCCTCGTAAACGTCAGGCCCATCCAGACGACAGCCGGGCCGGCGACGACGCCTCCCTCGTACGCGAGGCCGGCGAGGACGATCAACCCCAATCCCAGAGCGTGCCGGCGCGGGCGCTGCCTTGCCGTCAGGTAGCACAGGAGCGCTCCCAACGTCAGGCTCAGCGTCAACGGATAGGAGAGGGCGCTGACCCACAGCACGTTGTCGTAGGCGAAAGGAAAGAGCGTGAATCCGGCAGCCGCCAGCGTGCTACGCCACCAGGCAGCGTCGTCCTTGAGATACGTGACCAGGACGCCGACCAGCGTACCGCATAGGGCATGCCCGATCAGGTTGAGCGTATGGAGAACCAGGGGGTTGGGGTACCCGGTGAAAGCCTGGGTCCCTTTCCATACGGTGAAGTGCAACGGACGGTAATCGTTATAGGGGCCGACCTCCGTCCAGATCTCGCGCAGACCCGTCGCGGCGACCCAGGGGACTTGTAACAGATCGTCAGACTGGTAAGGCAAATGGACACCGCTCCCGTAGATGAGGGCGGTTAGCGAGAACGCGATAAGGGCAGCCCACGCTGCTGCATGTACTCTTTGCCTCTCAAATCTCATGTCAAGTCCCGAGGCATGATACCACGAAGGGAGCGTCGTCGCAAGAGCGCGCCGGGCGGGCAAACGAAGCGGGTCTGAGGCTTTCCAGGGCCGCTTAGCGCCTCCCTGCAGCGTTTGCCCAGGTCATCAACCCCGACTTCGTTTGCCTTGCTCTCGCTTACGGGCGTTGTGAGGCAGCGAAGCCGTTTTCGCTCGTCGACTCGCTTCGAAAACCCGGGCTCTGCGGTGAGCTATGAGTACTCACCAGTGTGTAGCGAGGTTGAGACGGGGCGTGTTCTGTGCGCGTGTTGTGGGAATGACGCTAGTCCCTCCTGGTGAGCTCTTGGTAAAAATCTTCCGTATGCACCGCAATGCGCTCCCAGGAAAACTCTTCGGCTAACGTCGTTGCGTACTCACTCAGTTCGGCGCGGAGATCGGGGTTCTCCCAGAGACGTAGAATTTTCTCCGCCAGGGGAACCGGTTCTTCCGGGGGGACGGTCAGGACGTGGACGCCGGGCTCCAGCCTGTCGACCTCGCCCTTCGGTTCGGTGGTGACGATGGCGCAGCCGTGCACCAGGCAGGCGTGCAAGGTCCCGCGCCAGAGGCTGACGCCGTCTCGATACGGCAGCGCGCAGACGTCGGTGGCAAGCAGGGCGGCGGAGACCTCCTGAGGGGGGACGAATCCCGTGCGCTGTACGACGTCGGTCAGCGCGAGCTCCTCGATCAACCCGTCGATCTTCTCGGCGTAGGCGATGTTCGTCACGTCGCTGGTGCCGGTGCGACCGCCGATGAAGATGAGCTGAGCCGGGACGTCCTGCTTGCGCAGTTGGTGCACCGCCTTGAGCAAGGTCTCGATGCCCTTGCTCTCGTTGAGGAAGCCAAAAAAGCCGACCAGCAGTGCGTCTTCGGCGATGTTGTGCTGCGTTCGCCAGATACCCCGATGATAGCCGTCCGGCGGGTGCGGCGCGATGTTACTTCCGATGTGGATCAATCGCATGCGGGGAAGCTCTTCATCTTTAAGGCGCTCGCTCAGCTCATTATAATCCTCGCCGTTGGTGACGATGACGCCGTCGCTGTAGGCCGCCATCTGCGTGATGGCCCATTGACGTAGTGCCCCGGCCTTGGGAAAGAGATACGGGGGGCGCAGGTCGTGAAAGGTGCTCACGATCGGGATCCGCATGTGCCGCCCCTGCCAGCGGGGGAAGAGGTTGATGCTGCCGCGCAGCTGATAGGCCGCCGCCTGATATTGGATATTGACCACGTCGGGGTTGAGGGTGTCGATCCACTGCGTTATCTTGTTGTGAGCTACCCAACTCCAGCTATCAAGGGCGCGGTGAATTATCGTCCGGTCCCTCTCTTCCTCTTCCGGCTGCTCCGGGTCCTCGCTGGTGAGCACGTGGATCTCATGACCTCGGTCGTGCAATGCCCGGGAGATCTGGCGGGTGAAGTCGCCGACGCCGCCTTCCATGGGGGGGTATTCTCCAGTGATCATCATAATGCGCATCTTGTACCTCCAGGCGTATCCCTATGATTATAATGATACCTGGCTTTGGGGATTTGGAAAATGCGCCGGGGCTAGGGGCAAACGCAGCGGTTCTAAGGCTTTCCAAGACCCCTAAGAGACACCCTGTGACGTTTGTCCATGTTATCAACCCCGGCTGCGTTTGCCTTGTGCGCGGCTAAGCACGTTCTGCGACATTGGCGAGGGTCTGCGCTGACCACTCGCTTCGAAATCCCGCTAGCCAGCGACCAGGCGATGGAACTGCTCTTTTAGCTGTTGCGCGCTCCGTTCCCAGGTGAAGTTCCGGCTGCGACGTACCCCTCTCTCCCGCAGCTCCGCGCGCAGCGCCTCGTCGTCCAGCAGGCGACGGAGCGCCGCGGTCCAGCCGGCGACGTCCTCCGGATCGACCAGGAGCCCCGCGTTGCCGACGACCTCGGGGACGCTGGAGCGGGTCGAGACGACGACGGGCGTGCCGCAGGCCATCGCTTCCAGCGGTGGGAGGCCGAAGCCTTCGTAGAGGCTGGGGAAAGCGAAGGCGGCTGCCTGCCGGTAGAGCGCGGGGAGATCCCCGTCCGCGGTGAAACCCAGGCGGTGCACGTACGCGCGGTCGTCGGCATCGTCAAGGATGGATTCGGCAAGCCATGCGGGCTTCCCGACGATGACGAGCTCCAGCTCTCGCGCGGCTGCTAATGGATCACACGCCTGCATCAGCCGGCGGTAGTTCTTGCGCGGCTGGACGGTACCGACGGTCAGCACAAAGGGACGCGCGCCGATCCCATAGCGCTCGCACAGCCGTTCCCGCTCGTCCGTTGTTGGCGTCGGCCCGAAGTCGGGCGAGACGCCGCTGTAGAGCGTCGTCACTTTCTCGTGGGGAACGTCGAGCAGGTCGTGGAGGTCGCGCCGCGTGGCGTCGGAGTCGGCGAGGATGTGATCGGCGCGCGCGACGCTGCGGGGCACCGCCTGCTCCAGATAACGTCGCAAGGGTGGGGGGAAGGTCTCGGGCAGCCGGAGGAAGGAGAGGTCGTGCACGGTGAGTAGCGCCTTTGTGCCCGGGAGTAACGGCGGCAGCACGAAGTCCGGGGAGTAGAAACAGTCCACCCGCCCGGTGACGAGTTCGACGGGGAGGGGCAGACGGAGGCGCTGCCAGAGGCGCGCCATCCAGTCGTCGGTGAGGGGCAGCGAGCGGAAGGTCAGTCGTTCCGGGGCGGCGGCCTTCTTTCTCAACCGCACTCGTTCCTGCCGCCAACGGTCGCCCAGACCGGCGCTGGCAGCCATCAACACGAAGCGGTCGTTGCGCTCCTGGGCGAGCAGGGCGCCGACCAGCTCCCGCGCGTAGCGTCCGATGCCGCCGCCCTGACGGGCAGCCGCTGTATAGTCGACGCCGATGCGCATGCCCCGGACCTCTCTTCTCGTCCTACCGTTACTCGACGTCGTTATACGTCCAGATGCGGTTGATAAAGAAGTTCCAGAACATAACGACGCCGGTGGCGACGGCCTTGGCGCCGTTGTAACCCAGCGTGTAGGCTAACTCCGCGTCGCTCGTGATCGCCACGCCCAGCGCCAACCCCGTCAGGGGATTCGCCAGCAGTTTGAGGATGCCGGTGTTGATGGCCCAGCCCAGCAAATTGACGACGAAAAATTGCCCCAGTTGCGAGGTGAGGGGCTTGGAGCGCGAGTCCGGGTAGGTCCACAACCGGTTCCAGGTGAAGTTGCTGAGGACGGCGCAGGTAAAAGAGAGGGTATTGGAGAGCACTAGAGACCAGCGAAGCACCCGATGTAAGATGTACAGCGTACCAAAATCCACGAAGGCGCCGACGGTGCCGACGACGGCGAACTTAAGAAAGCGTTCCAGTTCCTTACGGTTGTCCCCGATCCACGCAGCCACAACACTCACACGTCTTCTCCTTATGACCTTATCCGAAAGGAAATTATACCGATCGTGACCTAGATGTCAATCAAACCCCCGTTTATGAAGCCACATGACAAACGGGCCTATATGTGGTACAAAGGTTGGGTCCAGACAATTACGCCGACGTCTTTACGGCTGGCGTGGGCGACGTCGTCTTCGACAATCTTACCAGAGAGAGTTTTCGTTGAGTATTTGACGCAGCATGGAGAATGAGAGGTGAAAAAATGAGCCAATTGTGGACGGAGGACGTATTCGGAACGCGCAAACCCATCATCGGGATGTGTCACTTGATGGCGCTCCCCGGGGACCCGCGCTACGACGCCGACGCGGGCATGGGCGCCGTGGTGGAGTGGGCCCGCCGGGACCTGTTGGCCCTGCAGGAGGGCGGCGTCGACGCGGTGATGTTCTCTAATGAGTTTAGCCTACCTTATCTTACCGAGGTGGAGACCGTGACCGTCGCCGCCATGGCCCGGATCATCGGCGAGCTGCTCCCCGATATCCGTATCCCCTTTGGTGTCAACGTGCTCTGGGACCCCAAGGCGTCGCTCGACCTGGCGGCTGCCACCGGCGCGGCCTTCGTCCGGGAGATCTTTTCCGGCGTCTACGCCAGCGACTTCGGCCTGTGGGACACCAACTGTGGCGCCGTGGTGCGTCACCAGCACGCCATCGACGCGCAAGAGGTCAAGCTCCTCTTCAACATCGTGCCCGAGGCCGCCAAGTACCTGGCGGAGCGCGACGTGGCCTCCATCGCCAAATCCACCGTCTTCAACCACGGCCCCGACGCCCTCTGCGTCTCCGGGCTGACCGCCGGCGCCAAGACCGACGTGCAGACGCTCAAGCGCGTCAAGGAGGCCGTCCCCGAGACCGTCGTCTTCGCCAACACCGGCGTGCGCCCCGAGAACGTCGCGCAGCAGCTGCGCATCGCCGACGGCGCCGTCGTCGGCACCACCTTCAAGATCAACGGCGTCTTCGAGAACCACGTCGACGCGGACCGCGTGCGCTCCTTTATGGAGAAGGTCAAGGCCATCCGCTGAGGACGCTTTCGGTAACTTTTAACTCACTCTGGAGCACAGACACAATGAACTCGTCCGATTCTACCGCTTTACGCCAACGCTGGCCCATCCTCATGCTGTTGACCGTCCAGCTGCTCACCGGCATGCTGGTGGCGGCGCAGGGCTCGTTCTTCCCCATCTACGTCGAGGAGGCGCTGGGCCGGTCCACCGTCGTCGTCTCGACGCTGGTCGCCCTGGGACAGGTCGCCGGGCTGATCGCCTCGATCGTGGGCGGCAGCCTCAACGACACGCTGGGCCGCAAGTGGACGCTGGTGCTGGGCCTCGCCTGTTTCGTCGTGGGCAGCGCCGCCTTCTTCGCCCGCCTGCCCGGGATCGTGGGCCTGCTCTGGTTCGTCAACGGGGCCGCGCTGGGCCTGGAGACGCTGGGCTCGCAGGGCTACCTGATCGGCGCGGCGGGCGGCGTGGGGTTAGGCGTCGCCTCGGCGCTCTATCACTGGGGCTTCACGCTGGGCGGCGCCGTCGGCAATCCCATCGCCGGGCGCATCCTGGATACCCGCGGCTACGGCGCCTTCGCGCCCGTGCTGGTCGGCTTCGCCGGCGTCGTCACGCTGCTCGCCGCCCTGCTGATGCCCGAGATCGATCCGGGGGCGCGCCAGGCCGAGCGGCAGCCCTGGCGGACCGTCCTCGCCGGCTATGGGGCGCTCCTGCGGGAGCCGACGGTGGTCCAGCTAGGGCTGCTGCGCTTCCTGCCGACCTGGTACTACGGCATGGCGATGGTGCTGATCCCGCTGCTGATCAACGCCCAGACCGGCTCCAAGACCTCCGTCGCGCTCTTCGGCACCGCCAGCCAGGTGCTGGCGACGCTGCTGCAGCTGGTCGCCGGGCGCGCTGCCGACAAGATCGGGCCCCGCCTGCCGACGTTCGCCTCGGTTGGCGGCGTGCTGGTCGGCGCGCTGGGCCTCTTCGCCTTCGCCGATCAGATGTGGGGCCTCTACCTCTTCGGGATCGTGGGCGTCGCGGCGGCGTGGGCGCTGGCGACCCTGATGCCCGTCCTGGTCGCCGCCACCGTCCCGGCGGTGCGGCAGGGCCGGGTGCTCGGCGCGCTCAACCTGCTCTGGAGCCTGGCGATGATCCTCAGCGCCGTGGTCGGCGGGGCACTGGTGGAGGTGCGGACCGGCCTGCCCTTCGGCGTCGCCGCGCTCATCAACGTAGATATATTTCTCGTGCGCGCCGCCGAGGGATTTCGCGTCCCGCGAA
>CAZCPK010000088.1:0-3295 GCA_964500755.1 uncultured Anaerolineales bacterium | reverse complement strand
GTCGCCGCGCTCATCAACGTCGGTGCCGTCGCCGTCGCACTCGCCTTCTTCCGCCGTCAAAACGGCGCTGAAGCGCCTACTACCAACCTTTAACTTGCAACTTTTAACTCGTAACCAAGGAGGACCCCATGCCCACGATACCCGATACAATGCGCGCCATGATCCTCGAAGAACAAGAAAAACCGCTGGTACACAAAGAGGTACCGGTGCCGAAGCCCGACGCGCAGCAGGTGCTGATCAAGGTCGAGGCGTGCGGCGTCTGTCGCACCGACCTGCACGTCCTCGACGGCGACCTGACGGAGCCGAAGCTGCCGCTGATCCTGGGCCACGAGATCGTCGGCACCGTCGTCGCCGTGGGCGGGCCGGCGGTCGAGCTGGCGGTGGGCGACCGCGTGGGCGTGCCTTGGCTGGGCTACACAGACGACGTCTGTCGCTACTGCGAGCGCGGGCAGGAGAACCTTTGCGTCAACGCCGAGTTCACGGGCTACACCCGCGACGGCGGCTATGCGGAGTACACCGTCGCCGACCACCGCTACGCCTTCCCGCTCGCCGAGGGGCTGGACCCGGTCGCGGCGGCGCCGCTGCTCTGCGCCGGGCTGATCGGCTACCGCTCCTACCGGCTGGCGGGCGACGACATCCACCGGCTGGGGCTCTACGGCTTCGGGGCGGCGGCGCACATCATCGCCCAGGTCGCCGTCGCGCAGGGCCGGGAGGTCTACGCCTTTACGCGGCCCGGCGACACCGAGGGACAGGTCTTCGCGCGGGAGCTGGGCGCGGTCTGGGCCGGGGGCTCGCTGACCCAGCCGCCGGTGCCGTTGGACGCGGCGATCATCTTCGCGCCGGTCGGCCCGCTGATCGTCGAGGCGCTCAAGGCCGTGGACAAGGGCCGGACCGTCGTCTGCGCCGGCATCCACATGAGCGAGATCCCCGCCTTCCCCTACCGCCTGCTCTGGGAGGAGCGCGTCGTCCGCTCGGTGGCGAATTTAACCCGCGAGGACGGCGAGGCGTTCCTGCAGCTGGCGCCGCAGATCCCGGTCAAGACGGCGGTGCAGCCGTTCCCGCTGGCGGAGGCCAACGAGGCGCTGCGGCGGCTCCGCGACGGCGAGATCGAGGGCGCGGCGGTGCTGGTTCCGTGAGACGTTTAAACGTTGGAACGTTCAAACGTTCGAGCGTTGTCTTTTCTTGTCAGGCGGTCGAATCCTTAGGGTGTAGACGGAGGCAATGGATTGACAAAATCAGTTAAATCCGTTTAATCCGTTGATTTAGAATCACGCGCGGTCGAGGCGGCGGCTGCGGAACCAGAGCCAGACGACCTGGATCAGCTCCGCGATGCCAAGACCTAACAGGCCGACGAAGGCGCCGGGATCGAGTTGCAGCGCGACGCCCACGCCTTGAATCAGTCCAAGCCCCACTAGGTAGAGCGCGACGGCCTCGGTGATGGCCCGCGTGCGGTGCCGGTTGACCAGCCGGCCCTGGTGCCAGTTGCGGAAGACGGCTAACGCCGGCATCATCCCCACCAGCCAGAAACTGCGTCGGGCCAGGTCCGCCAGCCGCGGCGAGAGCGCGGAGAGCGATTGGAACCAGAACTCGGCCACCGGCGTGGCGACGATCCCCAGCCAGAGCAGCGTGCTCGCCAGGCCGATCAGCAGCGCGAAACGTCGCAGGTGCTCTCGCGCCTCGGGACGGTTCAGCAGCGCCACCACCACCTCGTTGTAGGCGATGCCCCCACTGCGCAGCAGGAAGAGCAGTCCGGTCACCACGGGCCAGATCGCCAGGGAGTCCAGGGCCTGCGGCATGCGGCTGAGCGCGGCGCTGATGATGGGCGGGCCCAGCAGGTTGAGGATCGACGTCAGCGCCAGGGGCACGTAGAAGTCGAGGAAGGTGCGCAGCGTCAGCGGATCCCCGGTGATGGGCGCCCGGCGTAGCGGCCCGCGCACGACGGAGCGCGCGCGGAGCCCCGCGTAGACGGCCTCCGCGATAACGCCGATGGCGGACGCGGCGGAGGCCACGATGACGCCCGGCACCGTCCCCACGAGAAAGCCGACCCCCAGCGTCAGCCCGTAGCTCGTCAGCCGGATCAGCGTGCCGGTCCCCACGGCGCCGGCCTCCTCGAAGCGGATAAGGACGCCCTGCTTGAAGCGGCGGTAGGCGATGGCCCACGTCCAGGGCGTCATCACCATCAGGCCGATGCGGGCGGGGGCCAGCGTCGGCGTCGGTGCGCCGATGATGTGCCCCGCGACGACGTCGTAGAGCGGCGTGAAGGCGACCAGCGCGTGGAGGACGGTGAGCGCGGCGCTGGTCCACATCATAAAGCGGTAGACCTTGCGGTAGGTGCGGCGGTGGCGGCTCAGCTCGGTCGAGGCGGCCAACAGCATGATGATGGGCGCCTCGATGATGAGCGAGAGCGGGCGCACGATGCCGCCCCAGGCCGCCAGGTTGACCTCCGGTTGGGGCAGGCGGGCGATGACGGCGCTGCCCATGGGCCCCTCGAGGCTCATCAGCAGCCAGCTGGCCGCCAGCGGCCACCAGGTCGCCAGCACGGTGCGCAGGGAGACGGGCCGATGCCGTGGAGATGCGGTCGTCGTGGCGGTCACGGCGCGGGGCTAGGGCCTGGCCCGGCGGTAGGGCGTCGGCCAGTCGACGTCGTGGCCCAGGGCGTGGGCCGCGTGGAGCGTCCAGTAAGGCGAGCGCAGCAGCTCCCGGCCCAGCGCCACCAGGTCCGCGCTGCCGTTGTGGATCGTCGCGTTGGCCAATTGGGGCGTTGTGATGCCGCCCACGGCGACGGTGGCGACGTCGGCGTCTTGCCGCACCCGCTCCGCGAAGGGAATCTGGTAGCCCGGCTCGGTGGTGGCGGGCCGACTGTGGGGCACGATCCCGCCGGTGGAGCAGTCGACCACGTCGACGTCGTGCTCGCGCAGCGCCGCGGCGATGCCCACGGTGTCGTCGACGGTCAGGCCGCCCGTGACCCAGTCGGTGGCGGAGAGCCGCACGAAGAGCGGCTTCTCGGCGGGCCAGATCTCGCGCACCGCGTCGACGATCTCCAGCAGGAAGCGCAGGCGCTGGCTCATGGCGCCGCCGTAGGCGTCGTCGCGGCGGTTGGTGAGCGGCGAGAGGAACTCGTGGACCAGATAGCCGTGGGCGCCGTGGATCTCCACGACGTCGAGCCCGGCTGCGGCGGCGCGGGCCGCTGCGGCGCGCCAGGCCGCGACCACGTCGGAGATCTCGTCCGCCTTCAAGGCGTGGGGCGCGGCCCAGTCCGCGTCGAAGGGGCAGGCGGTGGGGGCGATGGCCTGCT
>CAZCPK010000087.1:0-11224 GCA_964500755.1 uncultured Anaerolineales bacterium | reverse complement strand
TACCTCAGCGTTCCCTGTGTCTCAGTGGTTCAGATGCTTTTTTCAGCGGAGTCAACTTTTAACTTTCAACCTTTAACTTGCAACCTACATCCTTAAAGGAGTGTTTTATGAAGAAATCTTTTTGGTGGATCGGTGCCTTTATTCTCGTCGTAGCGCTCATCGGCGGCTATCTTCTGGGACGGAACACCGCGCCCGTCCAGGTGCTGGCGCACTATCCCCTGGATCTGTTACTAGAAGAAGCGAGCACCATGGTCGAGTGCGCGGAGTGCCACGAGCACGCGCCCGCGGACTTCCACACCTGCGACACCTGTCACGACGACCACGGCGCGGTCGAGTTCGCAGACGTACCCTTCTACGCCGTCATCGCCTTGGAAGGCGACGTGCCGGAACCGGGCTACATTCAAATCAACGAGATCCTGCCCTACCAGGCGCAGCCCAACACCTTCGTCGTGGTGGAGGAGTTCCTGGCGGAAAAGGGCGTGACCGACTTCGAGAGCGTGACCTTCGCCTCGCGGGACGCGGGCTTCGTCACCGTGGCGCGCGAGAATCTGACGGAGGCGGCGCGGTTGATGCCCTACGTCGACGGCGTCCGCTTCGCCTCGGAGGATCTGCACGTCTCCACCTGGATCAAGGGCATCACGCGCATCATCGTGGTGGACGCGGAGACGCCGCTGATCATCGACGGCGAGGCCACGTCCATGGGTCGGTTGCTGCTCGGCCCGACGCGCGCCGTCACCGTGGAGCAGACCGACGTGATGCTCAAGAGCCAGGACGACGGCGAAGTCCGCCGGGGCAAGACCGCCTCGCGGGTCACGGGCGTGCCGCTGACGACGCTGCTGGGCGCCGACTTCGACACCGTCACCGTGGAGACCGCCGACGGCGAGACGGCGACGCTGGAGGCAGCCGAGGTCGAGGGTGCGGTGCTGGCACAACGACGCGACTCCCCCACCCTGGTGCTACCCGGTCGCGGGCGCAGCGAGTGGATCGGCGATGTCGTCGCCCTCTCGGCGGGAAAGTAGCGCATGCGCAAACGCACACCCCTCATCGCCCTGCTGCTCATCCTGCTGCTGAGCGCCTGCGCGCCCAACTGGGAAGTCACGCTCACCGGGCCAGACGGCGCCATCACTGTGGATCACGTCCGGCTGCGGGAACTGGACTCCTTCGCCGAGGACGAGGCCGTGCCGCTGGAACGGGTGCTCTGGGAGAGCGGCTACCGCGTCCTTGAGACGGTGACGATCACCGAGGTGGAGGGCGCCGACAAGACCTTCGCCTGGCTCGACGTCGCCGAGGACGCAGCTTGGCAGTTCGACGGCGCGGTCGTGGTGGACGGGACGACGTTCACGCCAGAACGCATCGCGGTCACGCCGCACGCGGACGTTGCAAAGGTCCAAGCGCAGATCACCGATCTGGCGCCCACGGCGGCGGCTGCGCTGGGACTGCCCGCGCCCGCAAAAGCCACCGGCGACGTGCTGACAGATGACAAAGCGGATCACGTGCTGCTGCTCTTCCTGGACGGCTTCGGCTACATGCGCACCACCGAGTCGCTGGCTGACGGGCTGACCCCCACACTGGCGGCGCTGCCTGAACCGCAGCGCGCGCTCACGGTCTACCCGCCGTCCACCAGCGTCGCGTCGGCGGCTATTCTGACCGGCGCCGAGCCCGCCGTCAACGGCGTCGACCGGCGCGGCATTCGCACCACCGAGACGGAGACGCTACTCGACGTCGCCGCCGAGGCGGGGCTGAGCGTCGAAGCCGTCGAGGGTAATGCGCTGGCCTTCAACATGCGCAACGCCGAGATAGACCTCTCCGGCGACAAGGACGGCAACGGCAGCACCGACGATAACGTGTTGACCAACGCCCTCGCCGTCCTGGAGGAAGGCATGCCCGACCTATTCTGGGTGCACTTTCACGGCATCGACGACGCGGGCCACACCTACGGCCCCGGCGCGCCCGAGGAAGCGGCGACCATCCGTGAGGTCGACGCCGCCGTCGGTGAGATTCTGGACACACTGCCCGAGGACACGCTGGTGCTGATCTTCGCCGATCACGGCATGCACGCCGTCACCGAGGGCGAGCGTCAGGGCAACCACGGCAACCTGATCGCCCGCGACATGCTGATTCCGATCTGGACAATGTTGACGGAGTGAAACAAGGGGGTGAGGAATATTGAATGACAAATGAGCAAAGCGACAAATGACGATCAGACTACCCGACCACCAGACTATCAGACTATTCGACTAACCGACTAATGAGGAGGCATAAATGAGACGACGACATTGGATCTGGACCCTTGCGGCGCTGGCGCTGCTGGCGCTGACGCTGACCGCCTGCGGTGGCGCACCTAACGTCGACTGGGAGCTGCGTGTCACCGGCGACGTGAACAACCCCCTCACCCTGAGCTATAAGGAACTGACGGAAATGGAACAGAAGGACCTCAACGACGTGCTCATGGAGAAGTCGTTGGGCGAGGACGTGGTCACGTCGTGGAGCGGCGTGCCCGTCGCGGACATCTTCGCGCAAGCCGAAGTCGGCGATTACAGCACGGTCAGGGCGCTGGCAGCCGACGGCTATGCCATCGAGATCACCAAGGACGAGCTGCAAGGCGCCATCGTCGCGCTCAAGACGTCCGGCGAGTGGATCCCCAACGTTGCAGAGGAAGAGGACCAAGGCCCCATCCGCCTGGTCAGCCCGGAGACGCCGGCCAACCGCTGGGTCTTTCAACTGCAAGAGCTGCAAGTTAGCCAGTAACCAACATCCCATCAGAAGGAGGCAAGATGTCCAAGAAGTTGGTTTTCGCGCTCACGACCGCGGTTCGGGTGCCGGCGTCAAGGGCCTGGTCGAGATCAACGTGAAGTAATACAACGTACGTCCTCGGGATTTCGAAGCAAATCGATTACCGAAACCGCCCTCGCCCCCCCAGAACGTGCGTAGACAAGATCAAGGCAAACGCAGCCGGGGTTGATAACATGGACAAACGTCACAGGGAGTCTCTGAGGGGTCTTGGAAAGCCGCAGAACCGCTTCGTTTGCCCCTCTGCGCTGTGCTTGCATAGACCGCACAGCGCAGAGGACGGTCAGTCACCTTCCAAGCAAGGAGCTTTTGCCGGCAATCCCTGAAAAGGTACGTGCAGTTGGGCTGGCGAAACTGCATAGACACATACAAGACCAACGCAGCCGGGCTTGATGACCCAGGTCAGTGTCGCCAGAGGGCGCTGAGCAGCCGTAAGACCGCTTCGTTTGCCCCCCGATAGCCGGAGGTTTGGCATTTATCCCAAGCGTGCTAAACTCTTCAAGATCCACCCAAACTATCTCTTAGCCGAGGAGGATAGACGATGCCAAAACACCAAGATCTCACGTGGCTAGCCGGACTGGTCTTCATTAAGCGAGACTTCAGCAAGGAAGCGGAGGAAAAGGGACTCGAGTCATTCTTCGAACGCGCGCCCTATGGTGACCTGACGGAACAGGAAAAAAAGGCGTTTCGGGACGGTTTCAACAATCCCCGCCTGCGAAAGATCGTCAAAAAATGGTGGGAAGTCTACGACGAGGAACGTGAAAAAGGAGAGATCACGAAGGCAGCCAGTCCCTGGATGATATAATCGCCTAGCCAGAGAAATTACCTATGCACGCAGCGAGAATTGCCGACATCAAGGAGGCTCGCCTGCAGGCTGCTCGGTTCTTCCTTGTGACCTGTGCGGGATTCGCCGGCCTGGGGCTATTGATCAATCTAGGTCTTTACCTACACCCTGGCTATCAAATCAACCCTCAGACCTTATCTTACACCTATATCTTTGCATTGACTTTTCTGTTCCTCTCAGCCCTCACTACCCGGCGCTGGATCCACCACAAGCTCGACGTGGGCATGTGGGCTTTTGCTCTGTGCGGTACCTTGAGCATCAGCGCCATGTTAGGCCACTACGTCTTCATAGAACAGGGAATGACGGTCCCCCTGATCATCTTCGGTTTCCACCTGGGCGTCTTCATGATGGGCATGACGCTGGGATTCAAGGATGCCCTCCTCTATGCAACCCTCGCCGCCTTTCTGCTCACAGCCTTCGGGTTTGCCTACGGCAACATCAGTGACACCATCGTCTCCATCATTCTCGCCTATGGGATGGCCCTGCCGGCGTGGCTGGTCAATGCCATGGAGCGGGTACTGCAGCGCAGCGAGGAGAAGTTTGGCCTCGTCTTCCGCGCCTCGCCCGACGTCACTTTCCTCCTGGACAAGGAAACCGCCGAAATTCTTCGGGTCAACGAGGCCGCACAGACCGTGCTGGGCTATCCGCCTCACACCCTTACCGGAAAGCACTTCTCCTTCCTCTACCCACCGGGCGTGGGCGCAGCCACGCCCGACATCGCCACGATGCTCAACGACAGCGACGAACTCTACACCTACCAGGAGGTACTCCGCGCCGACGGTCAGACCTGCGCCGTGGAGACCAGCATCACCGAGATACCCTGGGGCAAGGACGAGGCGACACTGATCACCTTGCGAGACGTCACCGACCGTCGAGCCGCAGAGGAGGAGTTGCGACAGTACCGCGAGCACCTGGAGGAGATGGTCGAGCAGCGCACCGCCGAGCTGAAGGCCCGGAACGAGGAACTGGACGCCTTTGCCCACACCGTCGCCCACGATCTAAAAAGCCCGCTAACCCGGCTGATTGGCGCCAGCAGCCTGCTGCGGGTCTCCAATTCACTTTCCCGCGAGGAACGGGATCTCTATCTGGAGAGCCTGGAACGCGAAGGGTTTAAGATGAGCAACATCATCGACGAGTTACTGTTGCTCGCCAGCGTTCGGAAGCGCACGTCGCTCAACCTCACCCGTCTCGACATGGGGGAGATCATCGTCGACGTCCGGGAACGTCTTGCCCCCGCGATCGTCAAACACGAGGCGACGCTCCATATATCGGATCACTGGCCCGCGGTCCGTGGATATCGCCCCTGGGTCGAACAGATCTGGGTCAACTACCTGAGCAACGCGCTCAAGTACGGGGGAGATCCGCCGGTGATTACAGTGGGATGGGAGCTCGCTCCAGACGCATCCCGCGTCCGCTTCTGGGTTCAGGACAACGGGAAGGGGCTCACGCCGGAAGAACAGGCGCAGCTCTTTACCCCTTTCACGCGCATCAGCGACGTCAGCATCGAGGGGTACGGTCTGGGGCTCTCCATCGTACAGCGGATCGTGACCAAGCTGGAAGGTGAGGTCGGCGTCGAAAGCGCCATAGGCGAGGGCAGCCGCTTCACGTTCACGTTACCTCGTTGGGAGGACGGCGCCTAGGCCGCGACGGACTCGCCTTCAGCCTCGGCCTTCGTTTCGACGTAAGCGGGCAGAACGAAGGTGAAGGTACTGCCCTTCCCCGGCTCCGTCTCCACCCAGATCCGCCCACCGTTGGCCTCGACCAGGGTCTTGGCCACAGCCATACCCACGCCGCGCTCGCCCATCCCCTCGATCAGCGGCTGACGAGCGCGGAAGAAGCGACGGAATACCTTGGGAAGGTCTTCGTGCGCGATGCCTCCGCCGGTATCGGTCACCGCGATGCGGACGAAGGGGATCTCGTCCTCACCGCCGGGCTCCTCCTGTTCGGCGCTTACGACCACGCCCGAGCCCTCCTGCGAACAGAGCGCCGCGTTGGAGAGCAAGCGCAGCATGATCTGATAGAGGCTGTCACGATCGGCGCGCACCGGAGGTAACTCGGCAGGTAGATCCAACTGCACCGTCAGACCTCGCTCCCGGAAACGTGCCGATAGCCCCATGATGGCCTGCTCGATAATGCCGATCAAGTCGATGGGCTGCGGCGCCAACTCGATCTCGCGCACGTCGGGCGAGGTGATGCGCAGCAGGTCGTTGAGCATCTGGCCCATGTGCTCCACCCCGGCCTTGACCCGCTCCAGGAATTGCCGCTGCATCTCCGTCAGGATACCGACCTGCTCACCCAACAGCAGATCCGTGTACCCCCGAATGGAGGTCATGGGCGTGCGCAACTCGTTGGCGATACCTACGATAGCCTCCTGCTGCTCGGCCAGGCTCTTCTCCGTGCGCAACGTGACGAGCACACCGTCGCTCTCGCCATCCCTGCCCTCCAGGCTCACCAGTTCGGCCTCCACCGTGTCACCGTGTACCTGTAATGGCACGTGCATCCGCGGCGGTCGATTTTCGTCCTCGGAAAGCAACATGTCGACGGCCTGCGCCCAGGCCAGGTTAGGATAGGCGCCATCCAAGGGCGTGCCGATCACCTCGCCCTCCGGCAGCGCCAGCAGGCGACGGGCCAACGCGTCCGCCATGCGGATCTCACCGCTCTCATCAGCGACCAGCAGGCCCACACCCGACAGGTTCTCTTGACCGTTCGATGATTCGCGGACAGCTTCCAGGGTCCGCTCCGCCTCGGCCAACTGTTGACGCAGCTGCGAGCGTTCACGCACCAACGCCTTGAGGCTCGGCTTCACCTTGGCGAGCTCCTGCCCCAGACGATTGCGCTCCTTCAACAGGGCCTCACGTTCCTCCGCCATCTCCCGCAACTCCTGCTGCCAGAATTTGAGCGTTGTGTCATTGGCCTCGCCGGCGCGCTCCTCGACTTCTCGCTGTAGCCGCACGATCTCCTGGTCCCGGGATTTGATCTCCAACTGCAGCTCCACCAGGCGTTCGTTCAGCGCTTTGATCTCCTTTTGCGCGTCCGCCAGCTCCTCCAGCATGTACCCGTCCTGCTCCCGCAGGCTGAAGATGGAGCCACCACGGCGCTGCACGCGATCGATGGCTGCGCCTAACAGAGCAGCGGTCAGACGATGCAGGTCGGAGATCTCCCGCCAACGTCGCTTACCGTCGAAACTACCCAGAAACAAGAGGCCGACCCGCTTTTCCCGGGCGCGTAACGGCAGGACCAGCAGGGGCCCACTCTCCACAAAACCCAACCGCTCGTAAAGGGCGGGCAGCCACTCAGGAGCGTCCGGCGGGTCCAGGCGCACGGGCTCACCTTCTACCCAGCTCTCCACAAGCGGGACATAGTCTTCGAGATCCACGATAGGCTGATCCAGCTCCCCCGTCGGAGGATGTGTTGCCACGACCTGCACGTTGGACACCTCCGGGTTGGAGGCCAGGCCGATCGCACAGGCGTCGGCGTTGAAGAAGGTCGCCAGCTGCGAGGAGGTGATTATCAGCGAGGGCTCAAGTTCCCGGGCCGTCTCCACGCCCGTCAGCAGATTCTGCAGGCGCTCCACGTCAAAGGAGACGTCGGGCGAAGTGTCGGGCGCCACCCCTCGTCGCGCAGCACCGATAGCCGGAGTGGTCAGACGACGCTGCACGTACGCCAGCAATAGAGGAAAGGTGATCAGTCCGCCCAGGCGCAGCCAGGGCGAGAAGTGCAGCTCGGGATCAGGCAGGATCAACTGCGCCACGTGCCCCGCACCCCAGAAAAAGAGCACCCCCACCGCCCATTCCCACTCCGGAGGGCGGAGGATAACCTGCACAAGTAGGGCCAGAGCCAGTAGGGAGACCGCCGCCACTTCCCAGGCCCATTCCAAGAGCGTAGCGTTGTAGGCCTCACCGGCGGCCTGCTGTGGAAACCAGAGAACCAGATTGTATCCCAAAAAGCCCAACGCAGCCACGACCAGGACGAGCAGCACCCAGGTCTGCCAACGCGCGCCGCGCGTGCCCAGCAGCGCCCAGAGCGTCAGAAGAATACCCACGACCGCCAAACCGCGTTCGACCGGCGGAAGGGCAACAGCGGGCTCCAGGACGCCGACGGTGCTCAACAAAGCGAGGATGATCAGTACCGCCCGCGCTCCCAGCAACCCACCGGCGGCCCCCACCCAACGACGGGGCAAAGTCGCTGCAGGCAGCGCGCGGCGTGCGTTTAGCGCGACGAGCAGCATCTGCTGCAGGGCGAAGAAGGTAACCAGGAAGTAGACCAGGTCACCGGGAGGCTGCGTCAGCAACTGAATGGTTTCACGTAAGACGTTCATCTACGTCTCCGTCCCATAGTATCAAGATGTTTCACCTGGTAAACGGGGCAGCACACTCCATCTCACCCCCTTGAAGAGTCTGAGCCCCTTACAATACGAATCTACCTAGCTCTACAAGGAGACTTCCCACTTAGGACACTGACTAACACAGATCTCAAAGATTTTTTCGTTGATCCGTGTCTATCCGTGTAAATCTGTGTCCCACTCGACTCAGTTAACAGATTCATGCCCATCACGCAGCGAAATCTCGTTGTAGTACTAGCGGCTCTTTGGGATTTCGCCGGATGCAAAGGCAACGTTTGCCACGCGCTTCCTGTCACACAGAAAAAGTCTGGTGAGCTCCCCTAGCATAGCCTACTGCGCTAGTTTTAGGGACACTCACTTCACGATCCGGCAGAGTCCCAGAGACCCGTACTAGCTTGCCGAGCGAGCCGCAACGGCCGCGCGACGATCGCCCGATTTGAACTTCTCCGGAAAGCCGAACATCAGCCGGGCAATGTGATCTTGCAGTTGCGCCCGCAGGAAATCGCGTGATTCGTCTTCTTTGGAGAAATTGGTGATAACGAACTCGAAGACGGCGTTCGTCTCCGAACTCTCCAACTCGTTCGCCAACTGATAAGCGTCCTCGAGCGTCTCGATATTCTGTAACCGTCGCTCGATAGAGAGGCGCAGCGCCCGCTTTGCCGCGGCCAACGTCTCCGGATCCGCCGGCTGCGAGAGCGTCTCCAACGAGAGCTGGTCTCGGTACCGCGCCAACCACCGCGCGTGCCCGACCTCTTCCTCGGCGTACTGCTCCCAGAACTCGGCGACGTCCGGCTCATGCGTGAAGAGGGCTGCCAGCCGATGATAGAGTTCCTCGGCCAGCTTCTCGGCTGCGATGGCCTTCTCGAAGAGTTCCATAACGGTTGCGTCAGTTGACTGATCCATGGTGATCTTATCTCCGCGGATACTCCAGATACCTGTTCTTTTACCTCGGCCGTGCACCTATTTTACGCTAGAGACCTTGAGCACGCAAATCCAGGGAACGACGGGCAAACTAAGCGGTTCTAAGGCTTTCTAAGGTTGCTCAGCGCATTCTGCTTGAGGGGATCTGCGCTGACCACACGCTTCGAAATCCCGCAGAAGGGACTCACTCATACGACCTGAACCGCCAGATGCCGAGGGCGGTGAAGAAGACGGCGAATCCTACCAGCACGCCGACGTGGGGCAGCACGTCGACCAGGGACGCACCACGTGCCAGCAGATCGGAGTAAGCCTGCATGGCCCAGGTCGAAGGGAGCACCCGTACTGCCTGCCGGTAGAGCGGCGGGGTGATCTCCAGAGGCCACCACGCGCCCCCCAACGCAGACATCCCCATGGCGAGCCCGACCACGAGGCTGCTGGCCTGACTGCGCGTCCGCATAAAGGTCGCCGCCAGCATGCCCAGGCCCACCGTCGCCGCGGCGAAGGCCACGGAGACGAGCGCCACCGCCCCCGGATCGTTCCCCCACTCGACGCCAAAGAGCCACGCGCCGCCCACGAAGAGGATGGTCATCTGCACGAGTCCCAGGAAGAGCCGCGCCAGCAGCTTGCCACCCAGGACAAGTCCACGTGAGACGGGGATGACCAACATGCGCTTGAGCGTGCCGGCCAACCGCTCGCCGACGAGCACCTCGGCTGCGCCCAGCAGCGTGATCTGCACCCAGGTCACCACCTGCCCGGCCGACGCCTGCTCCACGTTGGTGACGAAGTCGTCGCGCTGCGCCACGGCGTTGGGCGTAGCCCAGCGCACCTCGGACATTGCCAGGGGCTCCTCAGCCGCCGCCAACGTCTCCAATAACACGTCCTTGAAGAAATCGCGGGCCGCCGCCTCGTCCGCGACGAGGTCGGAGGCGCGCGCCTGCTCCAGTCCCAGCTGCGCGACGAGCGTCGCGCCGCCCAACCGGCCCTGCGCCGCGCGCACGTACTGCCGGATGGCCTGGCTGGTGCTATCTGTTGGTTGGGTGTGGAATGTAAGAGTCACCGTCTTGCCCGCCAACAGCGATTCAGAGAAATCCCCGGGGATCTCCAGGCCAAAGTCGTTCTCGGGAAGTGTCTCAACGCGCTCCGGACGCAGGTTGGTGGCGCGCAGCGCGTCGAGGAACGGTGCGACCAACGCGCCGTCGTCCGCCGACCGGACGTAGATCGTCGCCTGGTACTCGGAGGGAGCTTCTTCGCCGGACATCATACCGCCCAGGCCCGTCCCCACCGCCGCTGTGAAGAGCAGAGGTAATATGAGGAAGAAAACCAGGGAGAGTGGATAGGCGAACTCCCGTTGAAACTCGTTGCGGATCAAAGCCCATAATCGAAGCATAGATATGCGCTCCTTCGAAAATGTCAACGGATTGAACGGATTAAACAGATTGGATAAATCAGTTAAATACGCTTAATCCGTTGATTTAAATTTCCGTGCTTGGATGGTGTGCTCAAGCACCGGTGTCTCCTCTGATCAATCGAACTGCCGGCGGAAGCCAAACAGTGCGGCGAGATAGTACACTACGGTCAGCGCCAACGTGCCGCCGAGCAAGGGCAGGAGTGTGGCCCACCCCTCACCCGACTGCAACGCGGTGAAGAGCTCGATGCCCCAGGCGTTCGGCGTCACCAGACTCACCGTCTGCACCCACCCCGGCAGCCCCATGCGTGGGAAGAAGGTACCGGAGAGCGCGGAGGCCACCAGCGTCACCGCCGTACCGATGGCGCTGGCCTGACCGGGCGTGCGGGCCCAGGCCGAGATCAACGCGCCCACGCCTGTGGCGCAGAGCACCAACGCGACGATAGCCGGGGCGACGCCCAGCGGCGGCCCCCAGTAGGCGCCCCACAAACTGGTGGCGCCCCAGAGCAGCGAGACCTGCAGCAGCCCCGTCAAGACGATGCCGGCCATCTTGCCCACCAGGATGGTCAGGGCCGGTGTGGGGGAGACCAGCAACCGGGGCAGCGTGCCGCCCTCGCGCTCGGCCAACAGCGTCCGACCACCGGACGTGACAGCGAACATCAGAAAGAGCACGGCTATGCTGGTGGCAGAGTAGTCGAGCCAGTTGAAGCCGCGCCCCGTCGGGGAGCGCACCCTGCCGAGGGTCCAGACATTCATGTGTCCGACGCCCACCTGGGGCTTGAATCCCTCCCAATCGCGCGAGTTGAAAGCCTGGAGCAGGGGAGGGTGCATAAGGACGAAGACGGCGTGTTCGGCGGCGAGCTTTTCCTGCAGGACGAGAAGCTCCTCCACCCGCCGTTCGGAGTCCATCTGCTCGGCCTGC
>CAZCPK010000086.1:0-11293 GCA_964500755.1 uncultured Anaerolineales bacterium | reverse complement strand
AAACTAACGTTTTTCGTAATTGCGTTGCACCTCAACCCAGAAATGATAAAGCCCGCCCGCTTTTGCCCTCCCTTTAATTTCATGATATTATGTCTCCTGCAATCCTGAGACCAAATCCGGGGAGGGTAATCCTTGATCGACAAAACCTTGACGTGGTTGACCGAGCATCCATGCTGGCGAGGGCCAACGGCCTGGCGGACCGTCATCTCCAGCGCTCTGGACTGCCAGCGGGAGGCCCTGAGTCGGGATGTTTCGCCGGCCCGGCTCCCTTTTCTCTGCGCTGAGGCCGTGGGCAGCACTCCGCGACGCGCAATCCCTATCAGCGCTGCCTGGATCGCCCTCTACGTCGCCGCGCACATCTTCGACGCCGTAGAGGATGAAGAATATGTCCGTCAACAATGGCAAGGCCTCCCCCAGGCGCAGGCCCTCAACGCAGCGAGCGCTCTCTTAGCCGCCCTCCCCGTGCTGCTGACGGCGTCGGACGGGGACGCTGCGCTTCACACCGCGCTGATCCTCGACTTCCAACAGACGGCGTTGACCATGGCGGCGGGTCAGCACGCCGATCTAGCTCAGTGGATTGAGACGGACGACGGCGATGTCTTGGCGCGATACTGGCAGGTCACAGATGGCAAGAGCGGCGCGCTCTTTTCCCTGGCGTGCCGGGTAGGCGCCCAACTGGGCGCCCCATCTCCGGAAATTGTAGAGGCCTACGCGGACTTCGGGGGGATCCTCGGGCGGTTGCTCCAGCTCTGCGATGACTACCGGGATACCTATCTGGCGGACACACTCTCCCGTCGCGAGAGCTGTACATCACTCCCGCTGCTCTACGGGCGGGCGGTCGCCGATGCAGAGGGGCGAGAGACGCTCGCCACCTTGCAGGCGCAAGCCGCAACCGACCCAGAGGCCACCGCCAACTTGCTGCAACGGCTGGACGCGTTGGGCGCCCGGCACTATCTCCTGCTGCAGATCGAGCACCTGCGGGAAGCGGCTGAGACGGCGCTCGACCGCGCCGTCCCTCCGGCATCCATCCGGGAACAGCTGCTGGCGCTGCTCCTCTGCCCAACTGAGCTATGTCAAGGCTCATGAAGATCCTTAGGTCCAACGTCACGAGATGGCACGCCCTGGAAATCCTGGGCTCGACGTTAACGCTGCTCCTCATTCTCTACGCCGCCGTGATCGTCGCGCTCTACGCGGAGAACGGCTTCTCCTGGGATTTTACCTTCCGCGTAAACCACGTGCTACCCGATGGCCCGGCCGAACGCGCCGAGATCCGACCGGGGGACCGCATCCTCAAAGTTGCTGGACGCCCCG
Source organism: uncultured Anaerolineales bacterium (assembly GCA_964500755.1). Taxonomy (GTDB): domain Bacteria; phylum Chloroflexota; class Anaerolineae; order B4-G1; family SLSP01; genus G713. The sequence goes on along the minus strand of CAZCPK010000086.1, from coordinate 9,982 downwards.
TGGATACCCTGCACTTGCCTGTACTCCGTTGGCGCCCGGGCGATGTCGTGCCGGTGACCCTGCGCCGCGCGGGCGAGACACGGATTCATACGGTGACGCTGAAATCGCCGCCCCCGTTGGAGCGATGGAAACTCATCGCGCCGTTGGTCGTCGCCTTCAGCTTCTGGGCCGTAAGCACACTCATGCCCGGCATGGCCCAACAGACGCCCGAGGCGCGGCTCTTTCGGGCGCTGAGCCTGATCGGTGGCGCGCTGTTAGCGACGGGGAACCTTTCGACGCTGAATCTGCGCTGGGCCAGTCACGTCTTCGGCGCGTTGAGCGGCATATTGGCGCCCGTCATCCTCCACTTTCATCTGAGCCTGCCCGGCGCACGATTAGAGCGCGGGCGACGCAAGCTTCTGATAAGCGCCTACGCCCTTGGAGCAAGCGCCGCCCTTCCCTATATCCTCTCACCCCTGCTCCCTCAGCAATGGAGAGCGTGGAGCCGTTACGGCACGCGCACGGCTCTGGCCGGCGCGCTGCTGGGCTCGGTGAGTTGGCTGGGATACCGCTACGCGGTCAGTGTCTCGGCTGAGCTGCGACGCCGGCTACGACTCCTGTTCCTGGGTACCTTCTGGGGCTTCGTGCCCATTCTCCTGCTCTCCCTGCTCCCCGACATCCTGGGCGTCTCCCTCGCCCCCTATCCCTTCACCATGCTCTTTCTCACCGTCATCCCGCTGGTCTACTGGTACGCTACCATGCGCTACGACCTACTGCGCGTCGACATGATTCTCAACCGCAGCCTCGTCTATCTGACCCTAGCGCTCGTCTTCGGCGGCGCCTGTTACCTGATTCTGCACCTGGTCAACCACCGTTGGGCGCCACCATCGAACGTGCAAGCGTTCGTCGCGCCGCTACTCTTGGCCGTGACCGGACTCAGTCTGATCCCGTTGCACCGCGTAATCCAACGGCGCGTCGACCGGCTTTTCTACGGCGGCTGGTACGATTACCGCAGCGTCGTCAGCGACGTCAGTCACCGTCTCAGCGGGACGTTGGACCGTCGGACGTTGAGCCGCTTGCTGCTGGAACAGGTGACAGAGCGCCTTGGGGTGCGCGGCGCAGTGCTACTGCTGCCGACCTCCCCAGAGCGGACCGGATTGGAGGTGGAGAGCGCCTACCACCTCGACCTGCCCCCCGTGGCCCTGCACCTGGCGCTCGACGGCGCCCTGGCGCGCCCTCTCCACCGCGTCGGCGCTCCCGTCCAGACCGCCCAACTGCTCCAGGAAGTCACGGCGCTCGAGCTCTCCCCCGCCGAGAAGGCGCTCCTCGATGTAGAGGCCATCCGCTGGTGGGTGCCCATCACGGGAAAAGAGCAACTCAACGGCCTGTTGCTGTTAGGCGCCCGCGTGGGCGGGGAGAGTTTCGACACCGACGATTTACGCATCCTGGAAACGCTGAGTAATCAGGTTGCCCTGGCCGTTCGCAATATTCTGCTGGTGGAAAGGTTGCGCGCGCAGCTGGTTCAGCTCGAGGAGCACCGTCAGACGCTGAGCAAGATGCACCAGCAGCTGCTCAACGCGCGGGAGGCGGAGCGCAAACATCTGGCACGGGAGCTGCACGACAGCCCCATCCAGAAGCTGATCGCCCTGCGCTATCAGCTGGGGGAGTGCGCTGTGCAGGTCGGCCCGGAGACGGCGCACACGCTGAGCGCCCTGCGTGAGGAGACCGGTACCCTGGTGAACGAGCTGCGCCGCCTCTGCCGAAAGCTCCGCCCGCCGTTACTCGACGCCTTCGGCCTGGCCTCGGCCATCCACGCCCACGGTCAGGAACAGGAGCAACATCACGCCATCACCGTGGATTTTATCGTGGACGAGGATAGCGAAAGCTGGCCCCTTTCCGAGGAAGCCACCGTCTCCCTCTTCCGGATCTATCAGGAAGCCATGACCAACGTCATCAAACACGCCAGCGCCCAGCGCGTCGCCGTGCGGCTCACCCGAGACGACGGCAGCGTTCACCTTATCATTGAAGATGACGGCGTGGGATTTGAGCGCTCCGACTCGCTCAACCGCCTGGCGGATGCGGGACACTTTGGGCTGCTGGGCATCCAGGAACGCGTCGAACTGCTGGGCGGTACATTCACCCTGCGCACCGAGAAGGATCGGGGGACGACGCTACAAGCCCGGCTACCGCTAAAAAGATCCCCAACTGCGTCCGACAACGGGCAAACGAAGCGATTCTGAGGCTTTCTGGGGTGCTTGAGAGTGTCTTTCCTCGAAAGTAGAGACTTCCTTCCCGGTGCGGGTGAAATCTTCCGGCGCGGCGCTGAAGCGACAGGACAACCAAGGGAAGATACAGGATCCCCAAAAGGTTGAGTGTGGTGACGCAACCGAAAAAGATCAGTGTCGCGGTGGCGTAAAGCAGGCTCCACAACAAACTGGAGCTATCCTTCAGCCACATAAATCAAATCCCCCCCAATAACTCGCTGCCGGACCCGCAACTTCCCACCAGGCGAGAGCCGATAGGAAGTGAGGGAATGTGGGTCTGAAGCCGCGCTAGCGGGTGATGGCAGAACCACCGCCGCCAGAGCCGCCGGATACGCCCAGCAGGAATCCAAAGTCGTACCATCCTCCGTTGTTGTTAACCTCGTAGATGCGCACGTCGGGATTGAACAGGCTGATGATGAAGGTGATGGGGCTGATGATTCCATGCCACAAACCCGCCCAGAAACCTGCCGGCTTCGCGCCAGGAGCTGCGTACTTCGAATTGGGACCAGCAACAGCTAATGCATTTGCCACAATTAACCTCCCCACATCAAGTTAAACGATTACGCACACTCATCCGTATCTTTGAGTGTAGCAGATCGTCGCGTGAGCGCCAGCAGATACCCTTGCCCCTCACGCCCTATCCACCTCGACGGTCCCCCCGCAGTTGGGACAGGTGTAGACGGGCGTCTTGACGCCGAAGCGCGCGCCGCAGTAAGGGCAGCGCCGCTCCACCTTTGCCGGCACCAGCTCCGGGAAGACGTAGACTTCGCGCTCCCCCCGGAAGTCTCTGTAGCAGACGCCCTGACGTTGTAGTTCGTCCAGCGCCGCCAACGCCGCGTCACGGGGCGCGGCGAGGTCTGCCATCACCTGGGGCAACGTCACCTCGCCCTGGTGAGCGCGGGCCAAGGCGGTGACCTGTTCCGCCAACCGCTCCGGGGCCAGGTTGTGGATCCGGCGCAATTGCCGCCCGCTCCAGAAAGCCGCGGCGCCCCCGCCCACCAACAGGATCAGGCTCAGGGGCAGCCGTCGGGGCTCCTGGATGGCGGCACAGAGAAAGAGCAGACCCAACCCAAAGGCCGCGCCCGCCAACAACAACACGATGATGCTGCCAGTCCTTTTCATCCCTATCTCCCGCGTTTATTTGCTCACTTCCACTGGGTGCTGGTCGCGTGGTTCAACGCCGCGCCCAGCGACTCGAAGACCTGCCGGATCTGCGTGTCGCCGGCGCCGGTGATAAAGGCGTCGGCACGCGTCGCAAAAGCCACCGGATCGTCCGTCTGCAGGGCCTGGGGCAGCTGCCGAAACGCGGCGAAGAACGTCACCGCCTCGTTGGGTAGAGTTATTTTCAGCACGCGCAGATGTTGGCGGTACTGCTGCTGTTGCCTATACAATTTCTGGGCGCTGGCCCGGAAAGCCTGTACCCCTTCGGCGATGCCCGTGAAGAGTCCCGAGAGGTGCGCCGCCTTCATCAGCGCAACCCGATAATGATCGCGCTCGGTATGAAGGACGACCAGAGCGTTGACCTCTTCCTGGAGCTCCGGCAGGGGGCTGACCACCGGCTCTCGCCTGGCGTCGAGGACGTGACGGGCAGCTCGCTGGCGCGCCAGCAGCTCCCGCTGTTCGTCGTCGTCGAGGTAGTCCAGCTCGGCCTGGAGCTCCGAGCGTTCCCGCAACCCCTCCCGGATCAGCGCTTGCAGCTCCGCCTGATGGGCGTGGAATTGCTCCCGGCGCTCCTTCCACTCCCGGCGTACGGCACCCAGAGCCTCTTGCTTCTCCTGCAACGTCTGCAGCAACACCTTTCGCCGCCGGGTGGACTTGCGCAGGGCGCTGAAGTTCGGCAGCATCTTCAAAAAACAACCCTGCTTCTTGATCTCCGCGTTGAGGGCAGCGAGATCCGCCTCGCCCGCTTCGATCTCGGCCCGCAGTTGCTCCTCCTGCACCTTCAGCCGGCGCGCGTCCTCCTGATACCGGGCGCGGTCCGCCTGGCTTTCGGCGACGAAGCCGTCGACGTCCTCCTGGAGCTCCGGCAGCAACCCGGCGCGCAGCTCCCGACGGCGGGCCGCCAACGTCACGCGTTCCCTCTCCAGGCGCGCCGCGATGGGCCTGTGCAGCGCCGGCCCCGCTTTCTCCCACGCGGCGACCACCGCGTCCACCAACGGGCCGATGGTCCTCTGATAGCGGCGCTCGCGCTCGCCGTAGGCCGCGGTGAACGTCTCCTTGGCCCGCGCCACCAGCCCCGCCGCCCGCCGAATGTCCTCCAGATACCCCGCAAAATGCGCCTCCAACTGTCTAAGATCAACGATCTTGCGCCGCCGGCTCATGCTCTTTCCACCCCCACGCCCTGTACGCGCCCCAGATAGCGACGCTTGAGTCTCCACAACCAACGTTGGCCCGCCGTACTGCACCCGCCGGCAGCCTCCAACTCCTCGAAAGTACCCTGCTCATCCCAGTAGAGGGGGCAGGCCCCGCAGCAGAGCTCGGCGTGCTCGCAGTCGCGGCAGCCGGGCGGCAGAAAAGCTTTGTTCCGCCAGTAGCGCGCCGCCCGCCGGTTCCAGATGGACGCGAAGTCCTCGTGCAACAGGTTGCCGATGCCGTGCTCGAAGCTGGAACAGGGCAGCACCTGCCCGTCGGGCGCGATGGAGAGCAAGCCGTCGGCGGCGGCGCAGGATTTGGCCCCCAGTCCGTGGGCCACGGTGTTGAAGAGGCAGTAAGGCACCGGCGAGTACCAGACAAAGCGCAGGCCCCGGCTCTCCGTATAGCGTTTCAAACGCAGCACGATCGCCCCGATCTCCGTATAACTGATGTCGGGGACGCCCACCGATCCGCCCGTGCGAATGAGCATGTTCATCGAAAGATACGTTTGTCCCATCTCCGCCAGCCGGTCGATCAGCTCGGGCAGCGCCGTCAGATTCCGTCGGTTGATGGTGGTGTTGGTGTGAGTATGGATACCCGCCTCGCGCAGCACGCGCACCGCTGCCAGCGTCCCTTCGAAGGCGCCCGGGTTGCCCACCACGGCGTCGTGGGTGGCGGCGTCGCCCGCCTCCACGCTCACCTGAGCCGAGTGGAGTCCCGCTTCCGCCAGAGGCGCCACGTAGGCGGAGTCGGCGCAGCGGATGCCGTTGGTAATGAGGTTGGTGCGCAAGCCACGGGTGACGGCGTGGGCGACGAGCTCGGGAAGATCCCGGCGCAGCGTCGGCTCCCCGCCCGTGAAGGAGAGCATGGGCACCCGCGCCTGGTCGATGATCTTGTCGATGACGCACTTGACCTCCTGCGTGGTCAACTCCTCCGCCGGGCGGCCCCGCTCGGGGGCGCTGGCATAGCAGAAGAAGCAGCGGTTCTGGCAGCGGTAGGTCAGCGCGATTTCGGAGATGACGGGATACCGGCGCCGGTGCGCGCCGAACTCGGTGAGCTTGACCGCGGGCGTTTCTCCCGGCTCGTTCCCCAGCAGCGTCCGCAGGCTGCGCAACAGCCGCTCCAGATCGGCGACGAGGGTCTCGCGGGGCACGTCGTAGCGGTGAACCAGCGCCTCCAGCACCTCCGTCACGTCGGCGTCGGGCGCGTAGAGGGCGGCGAGCATCTCAGCCGCGGTGGCGTTGAGATATTGCACCCGGTTGGGCCGCAGGATAAGCACACCGTCCTCGGGCCGCACGAAGACCCAGTCGCGCGTATCGGCGACGAAGGTCTCGGCAAAAGCGATGAATTCCTGTTCGATCACGCTGGGGCCTCTCAAAACTTGCTCACGCAGGCGCTGTGACAGGCCGAATGGCAGGCGCTGTGGACGCAAGCGCTATGACAGGCGCTGTGACAGGCATCGTGGACGCAGGCCGAATGGCAGGCATCGTGAACACAGGCGCTATGACAGGCGGAGTGGCAGGCGTCGTATCCCTCGATGCCCTCCCGACCGCCCCCTTCAATCAGCTGCGCCGCAGAAGCAGCCAGCCCCTCCGCCTTGCGCGCCAGATCCGCCGCCACGCCCTCCATCAGCCCTGCCATGGCGCCGGCGGTGCCCACCACCGGCGAATCCCGCAGGCTCCCTCCACTCCGACTCTCGCTTCCCCGCCCTTTCCCGCCGGCGGACCGTTCCGTCGCTTTCCCAATGACGGACGTCGGGCGCCCGCCCCGCGGCTCCTGCGCCTCCGGGAGGAACGGACGGTACTTCCGCGAGAGCATGATCCAGGGCCAGAGGTTGGGCGGGGGCTGCCGTCGCGGTTGCCGCTGGAAGTCACGCCAGGCCTCGTCGGCCCGGCGCTGATAGGTCTCGCGGGTGGCCCGGGGGTCGGCGTTCCAGAGTTTCGTCTGCAGGCGCGCCGCGAGCTGCTGCAGCACCTCGTCAACGGCGGCGGGGGAGAGCGTCCCATCGGACGCGATGCCCTCCACCAACGCCCGTTCATACTCAATCTCCGCGCCCTCCGGTCGTGTGACCTCCAGCTGGAGGGGCTGCCGGTTGAGGACGGTGAGCACGCCCCGCTGCTCCAGATTCAGAATCAGCAGGGTGAGGACCTTGGTCCTATCGCCGATGTACAGGGCCGCCTCGATGGCGTCGAGATCGGGTACCCGGCCCGGCTGCTCGAAGGTCTCGATCTCGATAGCCGGCTCCTCGTAGGGCTGCGGTGGCTTGCGGGGTCGGGTCCAGAGGAAAGCGCCCAACGCCACACCCATCGCGCCCAGCAGACCGATGAAACCACCACAGATCCAGAGAGAGGGCGTCGTGGGGTCCACCGGCGCGGCGACCGGCGGCGTGATTTCCTCTTCCTGCTCGAAGAAGGGCGTCGCCGACGGTACGGGTGCGCGTAGATCGAAATAACGCTCGGGGATGAAGAGTTGCGGGCGAAAGTCAGCTTCAGGCGGCAGCGATTGATCGGCGACGTAGACGGAGAGCCAGACGCGCTCACTTTCTGCGTCGGGCGTGGGATAGTAGATCCAGCGGGAGAAACGCGCCACCACGTCGTCGTTGACCACCAGGCCGGCCTCATTCACCAGAGCGTCGGTCACCTGCTCCGGCTCGGTGATCTCCGCGGGCAGTTCGATGGGGAGGATGAAAGTAACGATCTGCTCCGCGATGGGCAGAGACCACTGGAGGGGCGCCCAGGCCAGGACGCGGTAGGGTTCCCCTTCGTAGGTAGTGGCGTCCAGCCGGGCGGGCGCCGTATAACGCACCTGGACGGTGTAGCGCTCGCCGGGACGGGTCGCCCTCCCAAAATCGACGCCGTAGAAGCCGTTGCCCTGACTATCCAGCGTCACGGGCCAGGTCTCTCCGCCGTGCTCCAGCCGGGCGTCGCGGATCCGATGCCCGGCGTCGAAGGGCCCCATGGAGGTGATACCTTCACGCGCATCGGTCTCCTCGAAGGTGAGGCGGTAGCGAACGTCGAGGTCGCCGGTGCTGCGTACCGTGACCTGGGCCTCCACCCCGGTGATGACAGGCGGTTCCGCCGCCTGGACGCGCGGAAGCCAGCCCAGCAACAGGCTGCCCAACAACAGCCCCAATAATCCCATCTGACAGAGCCTTTTCTTCATTGTTATGCACTCCGACTGCTCTTCACAACTCCAGGCGGCGCTGCAATTCTCGTCGCGCCCCCGTACCTCCATCACCAGGTGCAGATAAACCAAGCAGTTCCGGGGCGGCTCAGACACGACAGGAGCCCCCGATAGTTGCTATGCGCATCCTCCCGGCTTCGTTCGCCTGACTTTGGTCCACGCAGGTTCTGCAGCACGGAGAACGTCTTCGCCGGCAGACCCGCTTCGAAATCCCGCTCCCCCTCCGAAGCAGCTATCCCGGTCAGCGGATGCTTTACCGGATAGGACGTAGGCGGGTAGAATCCACCCACGTCCTATCCTTGTGTTACGTCTACAAGGCCGCCGAGTTTCACGAATAATGTCGTCGCACTGTCACAACGAGAGTCCGCACAGCGTTCGGAATGACAATCTCCCCCCATCCCATCCGGCGAACCCTTAGAGACCCACACTTGATAGTCACTGGATATTCCTTCAGGTCTCCGTGCCCCCCTGCAACACCGGGCTGGTCTCCACCGCTAACTTATAGGTCTCCTTGGCCCGTGACTGGCTCACCGAGGCCAATATCCCCAGCCCCAGCAGCAGCGCGACACCCATAGCGAGCACGGCAACGCGCTGCCCGGCCTGTTCGGCTGCAATCTCCGATAATCCTTGCACGTTCTGGTGCCAGCGGGCGATACGGAAAGCGACATCTCCAAAGACAGCCGGGCCCACCACGGAGGAGATGGTCCCCGCGACGGCGAAGAAACCGTAAAACTCGGCACTCCGTCCGACGGGAGAGAGCGCGCCCACCATGGTGCGGCTGATGGACTGAATGCCGGCCATGGCAAAGCCCGCCAGCGCGCCCACGAAGAAGAAGAAGGACATGGTCTGCGCCAGGAACATCCACGCCACCGCTATCACCATCAACACGATGGAGAGCACCATCGCCGGCTTGGCTCCGATGCGATCCACCAGGTGGCCCAGAAGATACGCCCCCGCCACATTGGTGATCTGCACGAGGATGACGAAAGCGATCAATTCTGTCTGTTCCATACCGAAGAGCACGGCGCCGATAATGGCAGCAAAGTTCATAGCCATCATCACGCCGGAGTTATAGACCACAAAGGAAGCCACGAACTTGAGAAACTCGCTGTACTGCCGGGCGGCCTTTATCGTAGTCCGGATGCGGCGAAAGCCTAACACCAGATAGGATTCTTCCCGAGCCGGCGGTTCCGACAGCGCGTCCTGCTTAATAATCAAGAAGATAGGAATGGAAGAGAGGGCAAAATAGGCCGCGGTGATCACGAAAGAGAGCCGCACCATCAAGGGGCCCTCGAAGATCATGATCAGCGGCAGGATGATGAGCAGGCAGAGCACACCGCCGCCGGAGCCCAGGGCCCAGCCGATGCCCGAAATGCGTCCGATGTCGTGTTCGTCGGCGATCTCCGGCAATAGTGCGTCGTAGAAGACCTGTCCGCCCCGATACCCGATCTCCGCCAGGATAAAGAAAAGTATCCCAATAAAGACATCTCCCGGTTGCACGAAAAAAAGCGCTGCCGTAAAGACACAGGAAAGCGCCGTGAATCCAAGCAAGAATTGTTTTTTGGCCCGGGAGAAATCAGCGATAGCACCCAGTACCGGCGATATCGCGGCCACGATGAACATAGCAATACCCACCGACAGCCCCCACAGCCGGGATCCCTGAGCTCCGCCTACCACCTGGCCCTGAAAGTAGGCAGAGTAGACCGCCAAGAGCACCACGGCGGCGTAGGCCGAGTTCCCAAAGTCGTAGAAGTACCACGCCCAGCGCTTGCGTCGTAACAACTTTGTATCCATCCCTAATTTCGTCGTCTCATGCATTGTATTTTCTCCATGCGTATAGAGAGCCAGGCCCCCTACCCTATATAAGACCACGGCACGCCGACCTATGGTCCCAGCCGGTATGCCCAACACCATTGCAACCGTCACCATTGTACCGGAAGATCTCCCCGCGGCAAGGATCCGCTTCGGTAACGTTATCTTTTGACTTGACGCGGGATCCACTACAGGGGAGCAAACGAAGCGGTTCTAAGGCTTGCTAAGGTTGCTCAGCGCCTCCTGGCAACGCTTACCCAGGTCATCAACCCGGCTGCGTTTGCCTTGTGCGCGGCTAAGGATCGAGAACTAAATAACTTTCCCATTTGGTACAGCACAGTGTAGTTCCATTGAGGCAAGAGTTCATCAAACACAATTCGCATGGTTTCCTT
>CAZCPK010000085.1:0-11360 GCA_964500755.1 uncultured Anaerolineales bacterium | reverse complement strand
GCTTCGAAATCTTCGAAGCCCGTGGGCGGAGTCGCGTCATCATAAAATTGTTCCTATGCTCGCGAAAGTGATAGGTAGCTAGAAAGATAAATAAGGAGTTGTCACATGAAAGTCTTAGTTACGGCCTTCGATCCCTTTGGCGGCGAGGAAGTCAACCCGGCGCTGGAGGCAGTGAAAGAGTTACCAGATACCATCGCGGGCGCCGCCATCGTCAAACAGGAGATCCCCACGGTCTTTCGCAAGGCCATCGACGCCCTGGACGAGAAGATCGCGCGGGAATCACCCGACATTACCCTCTGTATCGGCCAGGCCGGCGGGCGTTTCGACATCACCGTGGAGCGCGTAGCCATCAACGTCGACGACGCGCGTATCGCGGATAACGCGGGCAATCAGCCCATCGACACGGCCATCTTCGAGGACGGCCCCACTGCTTACTTCGCGCGTCTGCCCATCAAGCGCATGGTCGCGGCGATCCGTGAGGAGGATTTACCCGCCTCCGTCTCCAACTCAGCGGGCACCTTCGTCTGCAATCACATCATGTACGGCCTGCTCTATCTCATCGACCACAAATACCCAGAGATGCGCGGCGGCTTCATCCACGTCCCCTTCATCCCCAATCAGGTGCTCGACAAACCCATGAAGCCGAGCATGGCCCTGGACGACATCACCCGGGGGTTGGAAGCCGCCCTCCGCGCCGCCATCGAGCACGAGGAGGACATCCAGGTCACCGGCGGGGCCATCAGTTGACCGACAGAGAGATCCCCCGGATCTTCGTCTACGGCACCTTGATGCAGGGCTTTCTCAACGCGCCCTTCCTGGAAGGTAAAGTCGCCCGGCGCGAGCGGGGACGCGTGCGCGGGCGGCTCTACCACCTACGGCATCGCGGCTATCCTGCTATGCTCGACGGGACAGACTGGATCTACGGCGAGCTGCTGTGGCTCCGCGAAGGGCAGAAAAATCTCGCGGAGGTCGACGCCCTGGAAGGCTATCACGGTCCGGGCGATCCCGAAAACCTGTACAATCGCGTCCTGCGCGTGGTCGAATCGCTGGAGGACGGGACATATCACGAAGCCTACGTCTACATGTACAACTGTCGGAATCGGCGCGCATTTGAACGCAATACCGTCTATCTGCCCGAAGGCGACTGGCGCGCTTATAGAGAGGGACAAGCGCAGCGCTAGCGCTATCCCCGAGCCCTCCGCGACGGCACAGAGGGGAACCCGTGCCCGGCTGAATCCCCCAGAGCCGTCTCTTGGAAAGGGGGGCGCGCACCCCGTCCCAGAAGTTATCCTCGGTTGCCCTAAACAGGGTCAACCTCTATCTCATCGTGGAGGTGCATCATGTCAGAAAAATACCGGTGGTTGGGGATTGTGATTGGAGTTCTGCTCCTGAGCCTGGCCTGCGGCGGTGGGGACCGCGGTCTGACCACCGAGGCCCCCCAGGCGACGCTGGAAAGCAAGATCGAACCTATCGAGACTCTGGAAGAGGAAGAAGAGCCTTTTGAAGATGAGGAAACTGCCCTTCCGACGTCTACCCGAGAATCGGCGGAACCCAGCTCGGAGATTTCGGAGGAGGGTGCTTCTCTTGAGATTATCAATGAAAGCGGAGTTGTCGTCCAGGAGCTCTACGTTTCACCTGTCGACGCCACCACGTGGGGCGAGAATTGGCTGCAAGCGCCGCTGGACACGGGTGAAAACATCGTCCTTGAGGAGATCGCCCCGGCGTCCTACGACCTGCTCGTCGCCAACGCCGACGACAAGAACGTGGAAGCGCTCTACAACGTCCCCCTCAACGCGGGAGAACAGTCCTGGACCATCATCGGCTCAGCCGGCATCCCGGAGGATGTGGAACTCCACTTCGAGGACGACTTCAACGACAATCGCAACAGCTGGGGTGGCAGCGACCAGGAATCGGTCCATTACATGACCCCAACGGGCGGCGAATACTGCATTCTGTTCCGCGATGAACAGAACACAGCGTGGGAGTGGTACGAGCCCCTGGATTTCACGAACTTCCTCGCCGAGGTCAAATGCACCGTAGACCCGAGCACCGACGCCAGCTGCGGCCTGGGCTACGGCCCCGACGCGGACAACCTGCTCTGGTACGAGATTGACGCCGGCACGCAGTCCTACGCGCTCTTCCTGCTGGAGGACGACGAGTGGCAGGAGGCCCCAATTGAGTGGAGCGGCGCCTATCACATCGACCCCACCGGCGTCAACTACCTGGCGCTGGAGCGGTGGGACGACGTGATCTCACTCTACGTCAACGGTACCCTCATCGACCAGCTCACGTTCTCCTCCTTTGTTGACCAGCCGACGCTTTCCACCTTCGCGGAGGGCCGCATCGCCATCGGCGGCGCCGCCTATGACGATCCCAACGTCACCGTCTGCTTGGACGACCTGCATATCTGGAGGCCCGTGACGGGCGCCTCCGGTACGTCGACGGAGGAGCCGCCGACCGCGCCCACGGAGGAGAGCGCGGCGCCTACGGAGGAGAGCGGGGCGCCAGCCGGGCAATCTCCGCTGAAGATCAACTGGGGCGACCAGATGGGCTACGAGGGCCGCGAGGGGGAGAGTCGCTGGTGCGAGATGCAGATGACGTACCAGAACGTCAGCGGCGCACCCATCAACTGGCCCGACTACCAGCCCGGCTTCCTAATACGCAACGGCGACGACTCCGAGGACGGCTGGTATAACGCCAACTTCTATCGCAAGGAGGACGGCTGGGCCCAGGGCATCGAGGGCGATCCGCAGCCCATCCAATCCGGCGGGCGAGCCGACTGGACCTGGTACTCGTACACCGACCGCGCCGATCAGTACTGCGCCGAGGTCGCCGTCGAGTATCAGGGTTGGGTCTATCATGCCTTCTACAACGCCCAGGGAACGCTGGTCGACAGCCAGGTCTACGCGCCCTGAGACCATGGCCAATCGCAGAAATTATAAAGTTCCAAGCGCCTGGGCGGCGTTGGACGTCGCCCAATGGCGCGGGCCGATCCTCGTCGTGGGCGCGCCGGACACCGGAAAAAGCACGTTTGCGCGCTACCTCTACGAGCAGCTGACGAAGACCTCCGACCGGGCCGCCCTGCTCGACGCCGACGTGGGGCAGAATCACTTCCGGCGCCCCACGACCATGACGCTGGCGCTCACCGACCCGGAGCAACCTACGGCTTTCCCGCCCACCGGGGCCACGCGGACGTTCTTCGTCGGCAACAACAGCCCCGTCCGGCACATGCTGGAGCTGCTGACGGGGCTGCACGCTTTCCTGGCGTGGCTCGACTGCCGCGCCCCAGCGACCGACGCGCTGGTGGTGGACACCGACGGGCTCGTCGATCCCCGGCGGGGCGGCGTCAACCTCAAGGGGGCGCAGATCGAGATGCTGCGCCCTTGCACCGTCGTCGCCCTGCGGCGCGGCGACGAGTTGGAGCCCTTACTTCTGCCCCTGCACCCATGGCGCGACGTCCGCGTCGTTGAACTGGACGTGCCCGACGCTGTGCAACGGCGCTCACAGCGGGAGCGCCGCGCCTACCGCGCCGCTTGCTACCGCGAGATCTTTGAGCCGGCGAAGAAACTCGCCCTCCCGTACCACGGCGTGGCGGTCTTCCCGCGCCGGTCGTTCCAGAAAGACCGCATCGCGGCCCTGGAGGGCGCGGCGGGCTTCACGCTGGCCCTGGCGCTCGTCACCGGCGCCGATCAGGAGAACGTCTACCTGCGAACGATGTGGCCTGCCTCCCGCAGGGACGAGGTCGCCGCCCTGCACCTGGGCGATCTCACCATCGAGCCGGGAAGCTGGGAGGATCACCCGCTCTAGGTCAGCGGATCCCCCGCGAACGCCGCCTCGAGCACGCGCAGCGCGTCCTCGTACGCCGCCTCCGCCGGGTTGAGCGTGATGGAGCCGTCGTCGAGGGCGACGCGGGCGATCGTCGGCAGCGCGTCACGGGCGACCCCGGCCTCCTGCAGCGTGCGTGGCAGCGACGTGAGCGCGTGCAGTTCCACCTGCAACCGGCGGACCGCGTCGATGGTGGCCTGCGGGCGCTGCGCCCCCGGCGTCCGCGCGTCGCCGTCGGCGCCCGCCAGCGGCAGCAGCAGCTCCCCAACCGCCGGCGCTACCTGCGGCAGATTGTAGGCCAGGCCGTACGGCAAGAAGACGTTGATGGCGACGCCGTGCGGGACGTGCTCGACGGCGCCGGTCGCGTGACCCAGCGCGTGGACGAGGCCCACCATGGAGTTGGAGAAGGCGATCCCCGCCATGCACGCGGCGTTCGCCAGCGCCAACCGCCGTCGACGGTCGCGCGGCGCCTGTACGGCGGCGACCAGGTGCTCGCCGATCAGCCGCACGGCAGCCCGGGCGTAGGCATCGCTGAGCGGATTCTTCTGCAGGCAGACGTAGGCCTCCATGGCGTGGGCCAGCGCGTCCATGCCGGTGGCGGCGGTGATGCGCGGCGGCAGCGTCAGCGTCATGCGGCTGTCGAGGACGGCGACGTCCGGCAGCAGGTACGCCGAGGTGTAGATCAACTTGCGCCCCGCCTCGCGGTCGGCGATGACGGCGACCGTGGTCACCTCGGAGCCGGTGCCCGCCGTGGTGGGCACGACGACCAGCGGATTCAGCGGGCGGTCGAGGACGTCGGCGCCCGCGACCTCGCGCAGATCGTCGACGCCAAGCGTGGCGCCGACGTTGACGCCCTTCGCCGTATCCAGCACCGACCCGCCGCCCACGGCGACCAGCGCATCGCAGCGCTGCCGGCGGTAGAGCTGCCCCAGCGCGTTGACCACCGCCCGCGAGGAGTCCGGCGGCACCTCGTCGTAGAGCGCGCCGATGACGACGTCGGATTCGGCGAAGGCGCGTTTGACGGTGCGCACCAGCCCCGCCTTGACGATGCCCTGGTCGGTGAGGAGCAGCGGGCGGCGCGCGCCCAGCCGGCGCAACTCGTAAGGCAAGTTATCGAGCGCCTTATGTCCCGAGAGAATCTTGACCGGGTTGTAAAACTCGTAGTAAGATGGCAACATCGCTTCGCTCCTGAGTTAATGCGGGCCTCACAGCCCGAAGGGAATTCCCACCAGATAGGTCCAGAGCCGGCAGGCGTGCTTCTTGAGCGGCGGGATCGGCGCCGGGCGCTTGACCGTCTGCCGGGCGACGAGCCCGGGGAAGATGTAGCTCTCGACCACGTTCATGGAGCGCACGACCGAGAGGCTGTACTGCAGGTCGCCGCGGACGCTGGTGCGGTGCTCGGCGTAGGCCTGCGGAATGCCCAGCTGCGCGGTGTAGACGAGGAAGCCGGACTCCAAGTTCTTGAAGTAGACAATGAGATCGACCTCGTCCTCGGTGTAGGACACGCCCGCGTAGCGGATGCGGCGCTCGCCCACCTTGCACATCACCATCCGCGGACCGTCGGGGCGCACTTTGAACATCAGGCGGAAGTCCGCGGGCCACGCCGTCACCTCGCGCTGCAGTCGTTCGTCGAAGCGGGTGAGCGTCTGCCACGCGCGCCCCAGCGCGAACATGGCAACTTTGATGATCGCCCGCTTGAGCGGCTTGCGCCCGGGGTGGAGCTCCCGATAGCGCAGCGGACGTTCCGGGACCGCGCCGCCCGGCGTTGGGGGGATGCCCAGCGCGATCAGCGTCTCCAGCGTGGGGACGCCGTCCGCGTCGTAGCCGGCGATCTCGTAGTAGCGGTCGAGCATGGGCGCCAAATCGACGGTGTGCGCCTCGGGGTCGGTGGTGCGTCCCTCCGCCAGGAAGCGGGCCGGGAGGGTGTCCGCCGCGCGGCGCACACCCTCCCGCGTGTTCATGTACCGCTCCAACGTATGGATGCGCCGTCCCGCCTCCAGGAAGTCGGCCTGGGTCATGGGGATGCCGGTCACACTCTCGTAGAACCGATTGTAGATGCGACTGTCGAGCAGCCGGATGATCAGCCGGGGCAGGTACTGCATGGAGAAGTGGGTGAGCCAGCGCGGCGAGTACTTGACCAGCGGCTGCTCCAGCAGGTAGGCGAAGCCGGTGAAGACGCAGGTCTGCAGCGCGTTGATGGCGGTGTAGAGCCGGATCAGATAGTCGACGAATTCGGCCTTGGCGCGGATCGCGTGCGGCTCGAGGTAGCCCAAAAAGACCTCCTGGATGAAGAGCGCCGCCGAGAGGTGACAGCCGCCCCGGTTGGTGACGGCGTAGGCCAACCCCTGGCCCCAGGCGCCGCGCGGATCGTAGCCCGGCAACTCCAGCCCCTTGACGTGGATGGCAAACGCCTCGCCGCCGTATTTCTCCGCCAGCCAGCGGGTGCCGTTTGCCAGCTCGGCACCCGCACCGCGCCGGTTAGCGATGGATTCGATGGTCTCCAGCACGCCCGCCGGCTCACCGAAGCGCAGCAGCGTATCCAGCAGCCCGCGCTCGCCGGCCTCCATCACGTAGCCCAGCGTCGCCCCCGTCGAGATGGTATCCAGGCCCAGGGCGTCGCACCGCGCGCTCCACCGGCGGATCCACGCCCGGTCGAAGATCTCCAGGTTGGGGCCCAGCAGGCTAACGCTCTCGTACTCGGGGATCTTGCGCCAGGCGCCGTCGAGGGTGCGCCCCTTGTGCCCGCAGAGGATGGCACAGGCGTGACAGGCGTTCGGTCTGGTCTCGTAGGCCGCGGCCCATTCGGCGCCGTGGAGCGCGGCGGCCCGGGGATCCGCGCCGTCTCGGAAGTTGCGCACCGGCAGGATCTTGCCCGCGTTGCACTGCGCCAGGTTAGAAAGCGTCCCCCGCTGCCGGTAGTCCTCCGCCGTGATCTCACTGGCGTTGATGTAGGCGAGGGCCTTTTTGCGCGCGGCGGCGAAGCCCTCCGGATCCTGGGGCACGATCTTGTAGGCGCGCCCCCGGGCGACGACGGCCTTGACGCCCTTGCTGCCCAACACCGCGCCCAGCCCGGCGCGCCCGAGGAAACGCTCGCCGGAGGCGACGTTGGCGTAATAGACGCCGTGCTCGCCCGCCGGCCCGATCACCAGCGCGCCGTCGCCGCGTTCCAGATCCAGCGCCTCCTGCACGGGGCCAGTCTCCAGGCCCCAGATCGCCGCCGCCGACCGCAGATGTACGTCGTCGGCGGCGATCTCCAGATAGAGCGGCGCGTCGGCCTGCCCCGTGAGGATCAGCCCGTCGTAGCCGGCGGTCTTCAGCGCCAGCCCAAAGGGTCCGCCGCAGGACGCCGAGGCGACCAACCCCGTCAGCGGCGACTTGGTCGCGGCAGCGAAGCGGCTCGACGACGGCGCGCCGGTGCCCAGCAGCACGCCCAGCATCACGACGAAGACGTTCTCCGGTCCCAGCGGATCGACGCCCACCGCCAGCCGCTCGTAGAGGTACTTGATCGCTAGACCCTTGCCGCCCAGATAGCGGCGGCGGTCCTCGGCGACGACGTGGCGCACCGTCACCGCCCGCGTCGTCAGATTGACGTCCAGCACCCGATTGGACGGTCCGATGATCTCTCGCATACGCTCGCTCCCGGGGTGTCAGTCGGTCGGCTGACCGACACCCAACAAAAAAAGAGAATGTTCTTATTAACAAGACTGCACAACCAGCCCTAGAATGTTCATAGTGAGCCACGAAGTCCTTGGACATTGCTCCCAAGGCAAGCGCAGCGAAGTGGCGTTGAAACGGCACTCCACTCCGTTTCGTGCCAGGCTGTGCGCCCGGACTACAAGCCAAATTTACTTGGTGATAGAAATAGTTTTCATCTCTTGCAGCGTTCCTAACAAGAGCGAAAGAGAAATCTACACTTAAACGCACGGTTAGGCGCGGGTCACCAGGTAACGGACGATCTCGTCCATGGGGATAGGTTTCACCCCGAGCTGATCCTGAATGATAAAGCCGTCGAGGGCCGCCAGCGCCAGCGCCGCCAGCGTGGCGTGGCTCTCGTCCTCTCCCAGGATCACGTCCAGTCCCATGCGGATCATCGTCTGCCACTCGCGGTACTTCTCGATATAGCGCTCCTTGAGCGCCGGGTTCTCGGTCACCACCGACTGCACCAGATAGAGGTGCAGCTTACCCCGCGTCTCGGCGCGCAGCACGGTCTCGAAGACGACCTTGAAGATCTCCTCGGGGTCGGAGTCGTCCTTGACCGTGGCGATCCACTCCCAGAGATCGTGGGTGATGCGGTCGAAGTGCTGCTGGGTCACGTCGAAGATCAGGTCGCTCTTGGAGGCGTAGTAGTAGTAGAGCGTGCCCTTGCTGATGCCGACGGCGTCGGCGATCTGCGCCAAGCTGGTGCTCTCGACGCCGTTCTCGATGATGAGCTCCCGGGTAGCGTCGATGATGGCCTGACGCTTGTCGCTGATCTCTCGTGATGAAGACGACGTCACAATCTACCTCCGGTCAAGCGGTCGAGCAGCCGACGTTTTTATTATGTCGGAGATCAAGGGACTCGTCAAGTTATGCGCCGCGTCACAGAAACGCTTCGCTACGCGCCCCGCGCCTCGCCCCGCGTCACGCCCTGCATCGAGAGGGCCGCCAGCACGAAGAAGATCACCGGCATCAGCATCACCATCCCGTAGTTGGCGGTCCGCTCAATAAAGAAACCGTTAAGCGTCGGCCCGACGATAGCAGCCAGCTGCGAGGCCAGGTAGTAGAAGCCGGTGTACGTGCCGATGCTGGCGTCACTTTCGGCCGTGTCGACCACCATGGGCAGCGAGTTGATGTTGACCAGCGACCAGGCGAGGCCGCCGAGGCCCAAAAGGACGCCGATCACTGTGGCGTTGGGAATGAAGTAGCCGACGAAGAGCAGCGCCGCGAAGATAAGCAGGCCCAGCGTGATGGTACGCTTGCGCCCCACCCGCGCCGCGACGTAGCCGCTGGGGATGGCGAAAAGGATAAAGGTGACGTAGGCCACACTCCCGAGCAGCGCCGCGCGGTTTTCCGGCATGCCCAGCACGTTGACGCCGTAGGAGGTGAAGAAGGTCTCGATGGCATTGTACCCCACGAACCAGAGGAAGATGGAGAGCATCAGCAGCAGGAGGCTCTTCCGCGTCTCGGTGGGGATCTGACCGAGGCTCTTGAAGACGTTCAGACCGACGTCCAACTCGCGCTCGGGCGCATCGCCCGCGAGTTCGCGGGGCTCCTTGACGAAGAAGACCAGCATCAACACCGCCACGAACATCAACACCCCGGCGACGATAAAGGGCAGCGCGATGTTCAGCGCGTAGAGCTGCGCGCCCACCAGCGTGATGATGACGCCGCCCAGGCCGCCCATCAGGTTGATGATACCGTTGGCCTGACTGCGCAGCGGCGAGGGCGTGAGGTCGGGCATCAATGAGACGACGGGCGTACGAAAGCCCGCCATCGCCGTGATGAAGACGCCCACGGCGGCGATGAAGAAGGCCAGCGGCTGGCGCAGGTCGGCGGTCATCCCGGTCAGCGACGGCGGGATCGCCTTGACGATCAAGGGGATCAGGAGAAAGGCCAGGATGGAGATGGGAGCCAGCGCCACGATGAAGGGGCGGCGCCGGCCCAGGCGTCTGACCCAGACGCGGTCGCTCCACATGCCGATAAGGGGCAATAGAAAGAGCGCCACGATGTTATCCAGCGTCATGATAAAGCCGGTCCACGTCGCGCCCAGCCCGAAGCCCGCAGCCTTGGTGGCGGTCTCGAAGGCCGGATTGCCGGCCTGCAGGAAGATGGGCACGTAGTCGTTGTAGAGCTTCCACATCACGCTGGTGCCGAAGAAGCCGAAACCGATGAGGAACGTCTTGACGTAATCGAGCTGGGGCGCACGGGACTCGCTGTTCATGGATCACCTCGTCTGTGTTGGTTGAACGTTACGCTCCAGTATACGAGCGCCTCCCGTTTTGGCAAGATGTTGCCTGTACGGTCTGCCACAAACGAGGGAAACTTAGGGCAACCGTGCGCCGTCCCATCTATCGACGGCGCTCAACGAAGCAACGGGCCCTCACGGTCGCAACTCCGCGCACGTCGCCGGTAAGAGTCCAGGCGTAGCGTCTGGTCCACGACCAAGAGCATCAAACTGGAGGGCATTGGACCTATGGTGGATGTCCCGCCAGGATTCGTTGACACCCGTTACGAGCATGGTATGCTAACGGGTGGCTAGAGAATACTATCAGACGGCAAATTACCCATAGTAGAGACGCTCCTTTGAACTCGAATGAAACCAAGTGCGAGCCATCCAGTCATGCACCACCTGAGAGCTACAGCGGAATTTCTCATCCAACCGATACGCCTTATTCAGCGCTACCGGCCCGCCCACCTGCGAGCCGACCTGATCGCTGGACTTACCATGGCGGTGGTGATGCTCCCCCAGGCGATGGGATACGCCATGATCGCCGGCTTACCGGTGAGAATGGGGCTCTACACGGCCATCGTCGGCTCTCTCGTCGGCGCTCTCTGGGGTTCGTCTCACCAGCTGCAGACCGGCCCGACCAACGCGATCTCCCTCCTGGTGCTCTCGACGCTGCTGGAGATCGAAGAGCCCGGCTCGACGGGCTACCTGGAAGCGGCGGGCCTGCTGGCCTTGATGGTCGGGGGGTTCAACCTGATTATGGGATTGGCGCGACTCGGCATGCTGGTCAACTTCGTCTCCGACTCCATGGTGGTGGGTTTCACGGCTGGCGCGGGGATCCTGATCGCGTTTCACCAGATGGGGCATCTGCTGCGCATCCCCACCACTTCCTCTCCCAGCCTCTGGGAGATCATCCCGGATATCTTCTCGCACCTGACGGAGATCCACCTCCCCAGCCTGACGCTAGGAGTGGGAACAGCGGTCATCACGTTGGTCCTGCGGCGGATTGACCGAGGCATCCCCAATTTGTTGCTGGGGATGGTGGCGGCCGCCGGGGTAGTGAACGTGCTGGGGCTGGAGGTGCGAGGCGTCGAGGTGGTCGGGGAGATACCGCGCAGTCTGCCGCCGCTGACGAATCTCTCGTCATTCAACGTGGATCTGGTCCAGGATCTCCTCACCGGCGCGCTGGCCATTGCCGCCATCGGGCTCGTGGAGGCACTCTCTATCGCCCGCAGTATCTCTACCCAGACGGGACAACGGCTGGACAGCAACCAGGAGTTCGTCGGGCAAGGGCTGGCCAACGTTGCGGTAGGCCTCTTCTCCGGCTACCCGTGCTCGGGCTCGTTCACCCGCACGGCCGTCAACTATAAGGCCGGGGGAGAGACGCAAATCGCCAGCGTATTCGCCGGGCTCTTCGTCCTGGGCGGCGTCGTCCTGCTGGCCCCCCTCGCGGCCTACGTACCGCTGGCAGCGCTGGCAGCCGTCCTGATCATCACCGGCTGGGGCCTGGTCGACCGCGTGGAGATCGCCAGGATCTGGCAGGCCAACGTCGCCGACCGGAACATCATGGTACTGACGTTGGGAGCCACCCTCCTGCTCCCGCTGCGAT
>CAZCPK010000084.1:0-11388 GCA_964500755.1 uncultured Anaerolineales bacterium | reverse complement strand
TCGTCCACACCGTCCACGGCTGGAGCTTCCACGAGCACATGTCGCCGCTGCGCCGCCGCCTCTTCGTGACGCTGGAGAGACTGGCGGCATCGCGCACCGACGCTATGATCGTCGTCGCCGAACCTGATATTGAGAAAGGGCTGCGCGAGGGTATCGGACGCCCCGAACAGTACCACCTCATCCGCAGCGCCATCTCCCTGGAGCGCTTCGAGCCCGCCGCCGTGGACGGCGCCGCCGTGCGCCGCGAGCTCGGCTTACCACCGGGCGTGCCGGTGCTGGGCAACGTCGGACGCTTCTCTGAGCAGAAGAATCCCCTCGATTGGGTGCGCGTCGCCGCGCGCGTGGCCCGCGCTCTGCCCGATTGCCGCTTTCTCCTGGTGGGCGACGGCCCGCTCCGCGCCGAGGTCGAAGCGCGCATCGCCGCCGAAGGACTCACGGATCGCTTCGTGCTCACCGGCCTGCGCCGCGACGTGCCCCGCATGTTAGCCGCCATGGACGTCTTCCTGCTCACCTCGCTCTGGGAGGGACTGCCGCGCGTCATCCCCCAGGCTCTGAGCCTGCGCGTGCCCGTCGTCGCCAACCGCGCTGACGGCACCGTCGAGGCCATCGCCCACGGCGAGACGGGCTTCTTGGCCGAGCCCGGCGACCTCGACGCGCTGGCCCAACACTGCCTCACCCTGCTCCGCGATCCGGAGCGGCGACGCGTCATGGGGGAGCACGGACGTGTCTTCGCCACCCGCGAATTCGACGTCCGGCAGATGGTGGCGCGCATCGAGCGTTTGTATGATGAGCTGTTGGCTCAGAAATCCATCCCGCCCGCAGGAAGATAGGGTCCATCTTCACACATTCCTGACCTCTTCCATAAACCGTGGCGCTGGTAGTCAACTTCATCAGCTCCGTCACGCGTCTGTCTCCGCGACCAGCGAACGTTGACTTTTCCCTGCTTTCGACTATACTCGCGCTACTTCGCAGCTGTTAAAGTGTCGGTGATTTGACTGCCCCACGCCCTTTCAAGGGCGTCACCCAATGGGGCTTTGCATGACAGGCGGTTATGATTTATGCCCATCTTCCTTAGCGCGCACTTTGACACCCCCCCGGAATCCGCTTGGCGGGACGAATTCACGGAGGTCGCAGAACGGTACGCCGCCTCGACCTGCTCGTTGGACGGTCATGCATCCTGCATAACGTTAGCCTGTGGCGACGCGTTGGAATGTGGTCTGGCCCTCCACCGCCGCTGCCCGGACCTGGAATGCGCGCCCTCGTTAGCCATTCACGTGGGGACGGCGCAGCGCGTCGCAACGCAATACATCGGGCCGGCGATCGACCATACCTGTCTCCTGGCTGCAGTGGGCGCGCCGGGCCAATTTCTGGTAAGCGCAGAGTTCGCCGACATCATCAGCTTGTCAAACGACGTACACCTACGCGACCTGGGTCGACACCAGCTCCCCGATCTTTCCGCTCCTCAGCGCATCTTCCAGCTCGTCCATCCACAACTGGTACAGAATGACTTCCCCCCCTTGCGGACGCTGAGCACGCTACCCAATAATCTAAATGCACAGGTTGAGCCCTTTGTGGGCCGGCGGAAAGAGCTGAAGGCGCTGAAGGGCTATCTTCGGTCGCCGACGCATCGACTGTTGACCCTGATCGGTCCCGGCGGCATTGGGAAAACCAGTCTGGCGCTGCAGGCGGCCGCGCGCTCCAGCGAGTTTTTCGCGGATGGCGTCTTTTTTGTGGGACTTGCTGCGCTCATCTCCCCGGAATTACTGCTCTCGACCATCGTCGACGAGTTAGCGCTCCCCGTACCCCCAGGGCAATCTCGGCGGGATTTTCTCTTCCAATACCTGCAAGAGCGTCAGCTGTTACTGGTGCTGGATATGTTCGAGCATCTTCTCCCCGCAAGGAAGACGGTTGCCCGGCTGTTGCGACAGGCGCCTGGAGTACAGATCCTGACTACGTCGCGTGAGGCTCTGCAACTGCCGGGAGAACGTGTGTACCAGGTGCGGGGCCTCTCGTATCCTCACCAGGTGACGGGCAGCCCGCTCATGCCTTTCGACGCCGTGCAGCTCTTTGCGCAGGCTGCGCAACGGGTCTCGCCCCTCTTTGCGCTCACCAAAGACGCGCAGGCGCCGGTGGCCCGAATCTGTCGCAGTCTGGGCGGCATGCCCCTGGGCATCAAGATGGCGGCGACGTGGACTCGCCTCCTCTCCTACGAGGAGGTCGCCGGCATCATCGAACGCGACGTCGACGCGCTGGAAACCTCGTTCCGGGACGTTCCCCCCCGGCACCGCAACCTGCGTGTTGTCTTCCAGCACTCGTGGGAGATGCTCTCCTCGGAAAGTAAAGGGTTGTTTATCAGACTCACGGTCTTCCAGGGAGGCTTCATAGAGGAGGCTGCCGCTGCCGTCGCAGAGGGCACTCCTGAGCAGCTGAAAGAGCTAAGGAATAAATCGTTCCTCTGGCGTTCCAATAAGGGACAATACCACCTCTACGCGTCCCTGCGCCAGTTTGTCGTCAACAAGGACCAAGAGGAAGGAGAGGACCTGGCCCGGTTGCGAGACCGGCACGGTCGCTACTACATGACGCTGGTTGCCGACCGGGGGAAATTATTGCGAGGTCATCATCAACGGGAGGCCCTGGATGAGTTAAGCGAGGCCATCGATAATATCCGGGCCGCCTGGAACTGGGCCATTCGCCACGACCAAAGAGAGCTCATGGACAAAGCGTCCGCTGCTACCTATCGCCTCTATCTCTTTCGGGGATATTTTGAGGAAGGCGCAGCTCTCTTCGAACGCGCCGCTCACACTCTCTGCGGGGATAGTTCAACGGACAGGCTGCGGATGGCCAGATTGGAGATGCGGGAGGCCGCTTTTCTGCTGCAGCTCTCCCGGCTGGAGAGAGCGACGGCGCTTCTGGAGCGTAGCCTGGATCTGTTTCAGGAGTTACAAAAACCTCGCGGACAGGCATTTACCCTTCAACACTTGGGCAGAATTGCTTATCAGCGCGGAGAGTACAGCACAGCTCAGGCTTATTTTCACCAAAGCTTTGGCTGGTATCAGATCATCCACGATCTACCCGGCGTTGCGGATCTTTCCTATTGGCTGGGAAAGGTTACCTACAGACTCGCAGGATACAAGCAATCGCGCCGTTTTTACCGCAAGAGCATGTCGATCTGCCGAGAACTGGGCGATGATCGGGGGGTGGCGAACCTGCTGGTAAACTATGCGGAGGTGGATTTTGTGATGGGCGCCTACCGTGAAGCGCAGCGACTCTACCTGGAGAGTATGCAGCTGTGCCGGGGATACCGGGGAAAGTCGGAGTGCTGCCGGGCGCTCATTGGTCTCGGTATGATCGCCATGGCCCGCGGCGAATACAGGACGGCCCGACAGCATCTGGAGAAGAGTTTAACCCTGAGCCGCGAGAGCGGAGATTTAAGACTGATGGCTCAGTCGCTGACGCAGCTCAGTACCGTCCATGCCTTGATGGGTGAATGCGAAAAGGCGCAGGTATTGGGGGAAGAGGCCCTCGGTTTTCATGCGGATGTTGAGGATATAGAATTACGCACCTTAGTCGAGACGTTCCACGCCCTGAATCTCTTAATGCAGGGGGATGTGGAGACTGCCAAGACCTACATTGAACATAGCCGGGAGATGCTAGGAAAAATCGGTGATCGTAACGGAATCTCCATGCTCGACAATGTTCGAGGACGAATCTACTTGATGAAGGGCGATCTCTACCGAGCTCAACGTTGCTATGAATCCAACGTACTCTTCAATCGAGCCAATGGCGCCCTTCATTATTTAATAATCGCCTTGAACGGTCTGGCCGCGGTCTACTTCGTTCAACAAGAATGGATATGTGTCGCCAAGACCTTGCGTGAGGTGCTGATATTGGGCCGAGAGATCAATGCTTTTTCAAGTATCGTCTCCGCGCTGGAGCTGTGCGCAAGGGTGGCCCAGGCCCGAGGGTACCCACAACTGGCCGCGTTGATCTGGACCTTTCTGCTGGACTACGACGCGACCTATGCCATGCTCCGCGCCCAGATCGCGCCGGCCCTGGAAACGCTGCGCGCGTCGTTGTCCGATGCGGAACTGGTGAAGGTAGCGCAGGAAGCCGCGCGGGTGACGGCTCCCCGGTTGATTGAGCAACTATTGACCTCCCCAATTTTGAAAGGAGCGTGCGATGAATGAGATGTTTGAAGTAAACTTGGACGTGATAAAGGAGTACCGCGTCGAGCCCGAAGCGGCTGTGGACCTCTCCCGGTGGGATCCCCAGGAGAAACGCGCTTTTCCTTTTGCCAAGACAACGGGAAAGCAGCTGCTCAAGTTCCTCAACCGGCGTCTGGAAGACCTGCAGGAGCTGCTCTACGCCCAGGGACGTCACAAGCTGCTCATCGTCCTGCAGGGCATGGACACGGCGGGCAAGGACGGGACCATCCGCCACGTCTTCGACGGCGTCAATCCACAGGGCGTCAAAGTCGCCAACTTCAAGGTCCCAACGCGGAAGGAACTGGCCCACGACTACCTCTGGCGCGTGCATCAACAGACGCCCGGCGCCGGGGAGATCGTCATCTTCAACCGCAGCCACTACGAGGACGTGCTGGTGGTTCGCGTCCACGAGCTCGTCCCGCCCGGAGTCTGGCGCCATCGTTATCGGCACCTCCGGGAGTTCGAGCGGCTCCTGGCGGACGAGGGGACGACGATCCTGAAGTTCTTCCTGCACATCGACCAGGACGAGCAGCAGGAGCGCCTGCAGGATCGCCTCGACGAGCCGGATAAGCGCTGGAAGTTCAACGTGGGCGACCTGGCGGAGCGCAAACTCTGGCCTCAGTACGTCGCCGCCTACGAGGACGCCCTGCGGGAGACCAGCACGCCCTGGGCGCCCTGGTACGTCGTCCCCGCCAATCGCAAATGGTATCGCAACCTCGTCATCTCCACCATCCTGATCCGCACCCTCGAGGAGCTGGAGATGACCTACCCGCAACCCGAGGAGCCGTTGGACGACGTCGTGATCGAGTAGCTTTCGCTAACTCCCGGTGACTCTCACCGCCGGAAGAGCATATCACCAGATTAAGCGGATTAAGCAGATTTGGCTGCACCAATTGGGGAATGGCCCATTTTTCTAGTCGGTTGACCTTGGCTTTGGTGAGATACCTTTTCATCAGAGCTAAGGTTGACAATCCTCAGGAGATATAGTAGAATTTCATCTAAATAATTGATAGGTGTTCGACTTTTCTTGCGGTTGTTCCGCGAGAAAAGCTCATCTAGAGAGGTGGAGGGACCGGCCCGACGAAGCCTCGGCAACCCCGCAGCGACCAACTGTGGAGGGTGCCAATTCCGGCAGACAACCGACGGGGATCCGTCGGATGCTCTGGAAGATGGGTGGTCGTGGACGCAGCGTGCCGCGCCTCTCTTCCGGAGGCGCGTTTTTTATTGGGACGCATACAGAAGCTATCGTACCCAGGAGGAAAAGATGTCAGAGCTGAAGACGCAGACAGTGGGCTATCCCCGCATCGGCAAGGATCGGGAGATGAAGCGGGCGCTATCGTCGTACTGGAAGGGAAGACTAGACGCAGACGCCCTGTTGGACGTCTATCAAGACGTCGCACGCGAGGGCTGGGCCGCGAACCTGGCGGCCGGCATCGACTACGTGGGGGTAGGCGACGTGACGCTCTACGACCACGCGCTCGACTGGGCCGTGCGCTTCGACCTGATCGCGGACCGCTTCCGCGCCTTCGCGGGCCTGGAACGCTACTTCGCCATGGCCCGGGGCGCCGCGGGCGTGCCGGCGCTGGAGATGACCAAATGGTTCGACACCAACTATCACTACATGGTACCCGAGGTGCCCGCCGGCCTCGAGCCGACGGCGAACTTCGCCGATTTCCTGGAACACGTGCAGCGGGCGCAGGGGGCGCTGGGCGAGCGCGCCGTGCCCATCGTCCTGGGCCCGGTGACGCTGCTCAAACTCTCGCACCTGGAGGAGCCGCTGGGGGTCGTGCTGGCGCGGCTGCTGCCGCACTACGTCGAGCTGCTAAAGGCGCTGCAGGCGCTGGGCGTGCCGGAGGTACAACTCCACGAGCCGGCGCTAATTCTCGATGACGCCGCCGCCCAGCGCGACGCCGTGGAGACGACGGTCGCGGCCCTCGCCGAGGTTGGCGTGCCGCTGAACCTGGTCACCTACTTCGACGACCTGGGCGAGAGTTACCCTTGGGTATTGGACTTGCCCGTGCAGACGCTCTCCCTGGACTTCACCCGTGGGCGGACGTGGGAGCTCTTGCAGGCGCATCCCTGGCCCCAGGATAAGACGCTCGGCGCGGGCGTCCTCGACGCGCGCACCGTCTGGCGTATGCGCGGCGCGGAGACGCTGGCCCGGCTGGAGCAGCTGGTCGATTATGCGGGCGACGTGCGGATCGGGCCCTCGGCCTCGCTCCAGTTTGTGCCCTACACGGTGGCCCGGGAGACCGACCTGCCGGCGCCGCTGCGCAACGTCCTGGCCTTCGCCGAGCAGAAGTTGGCGGAGTTGACCGTGCTCTCTCGCGTCTTCGGCACCGATACTGCCATCGACGATGACGTCTGGAGCGCGTTCAAGGACTTCGCGCCCGACGACCCAGCGCTCCACGAGCGCGTCGCCGCCCTGGCGCCCGACGACTTCACGCGGGACGCGCCCTACGACGAGCGCCGCCCGCAGCAGATCCAACTGCCGCCCCTCCCCACCACGACCATTGGCTCCTTCCCGCAGACGCGCGCGGTGCGCCGCCTGCGAGGCCGCTACAAGCGCGGTGAGCTTTCCGCAGCCGACTACCGCGCCGGCGTCGACGCCTGGATCGCCTACGCCGTCGGCGTGCAGGAGGGGCTCGGCCTCGACGTGCTGGTCCACGGTGAGTTCGAGCGCTCCGACATGGTGGAGTACTTCGCGCAGAAGCTCACCGGCTTCGCCTTCACGCAGCACGGCTGGGTGCAGAGCTACGGACACCGCTACGTGCGCCCGCCCATCCTCTACGCCGACGTGACCCGTCCCGCGCCGATGACGGTCCGCGAGTTCGAGGTGGCGCAATCCTTCACCGAAAAACCCGTCAAGGGCATGCTCACCGGCCCGGTTACCATCGTCAACTGGTCCTTCCCCCGCGCCGATCTCTCCAAGCGGAAGAGCGCCTTCCAGCTGGCGCTGGCGCTGCGGGAGGAGCTCGTCGACCTGGAAGCGGCGGGCGCGCGCGTGATCCAGGTCGACGAGCCGGCGCTGCGCGAGGGGCTGCCCTTCAAGCGCGACCGTTGGGACGACTACCTGACCTGGGCCGTCGACGCCTTCCGGCTGGCGACCGCCGAGGCGGCGCCCGCGACGCAGGTCCACACGCACATGTGCTACGCGGAGTTCGGCGACATCTTCCCCGCCATCGCCCGCATGGACGCCGACGTCATCTCCATCGAGAACGCCCGCAGCGGCGACGCCACGCTCCGCCAGCTGGCCGAGGAGGGCTATCCGCGCGAGGTCGGCCCCGGCGTCTACGACGTGCACAGCCCCGTTGTGCCCGACGTGAAGTTCATCTTGGAGAAGGCGCGGATGTTCCGCGAGTACCTCTCCCTGGAACAGCTCTGGGTCAACCCCGACTGCGGATTGAAGACGCGCGGCTGGGCGGAGGTCATCCCGGCGTTGCGCAACCTGGTCGAGGCCGTGCGACAGGCGCGTGAGGAGCTAGAATCAACAGCATGAGCGGATGGCACAGCGCAGGAGTGGAAACGTTGAAACGTTCCCACGTTCTAACGTTCGAACGTGGTTCTCAGCTCGTTGGCAAGCTCAAAGTTCGTGTGTGGGAACTCTTTACAAGTTGGGTCTCTGGGACTTTGCCGGATAGTGGAGTGAGTATCCCTAAAAATAGTGCAGTAGGCTACGCTAGTGGGACTCACCAGACCTTTTCTGCATCGTGACAGGAAGCGCGCGGCGGGCGGCTCCTGGACCGCGGATTTCTCCTCCTACTACAACAACAGCGGCGACGACGTGCGACTGTTGAAGAACGACGGGACCACGGCGCTGGACAGCTACACCTACGGCAGCACCGGCTACGACGTCTCCTGGTACCGTAGCCCCGACGGCGGCGCGTGGGCCACTACCACCGACGCCACGCCGACCCAGGGGAGCTCCAACATGAGCAGCTGATCTGAGACACTGAAACGACTGAGGCTGTCAACAGGTCGCTGGGATGATCCGGCGGCCTGTTTGCGTGTCGGGCACCGTTAATGCTTCGGTCATGTTCAGGATCTCAAAGAGGCCCAGAAGCGAGTGGAAACGCACCAATTTCGTGCTAAAATGGCCTCAAATGATTGCGTAGAATAGCGATATACGCAACTAAAAGGAGACCCTGATGGACGCCGAAATCCTGCCCCTCAACGCCGATCCGGCGGCCCTGTTGATCCCCGCCGATGCCTCCACGTCCACCGCTCGACGATCAAGCGCTACCTGCCGGATCTGACCGAGCGCTTCGCCTTCTACGAGATCGACGACGGGCGCCTGGCCATCGACCGGGATCATTATCTCACGGAAGTGCGCTTCACGCTGCACGAAGCCATGGCCGTGCATCTGGCAGCGCGGCTCATGGCCACACGCATGGACAAGCAGAATCCTCACGTCGCCTCGGCCCTGCGTAAGCTCGGGCTGGCACTAGAGGATTTGGCACCCTTAATCAGCGAGCACGTCGCCACCTCCGCCGATATCATGGACGACCAGGCGCGACGCTATGATCCCGTCTACCTGAACGTCCTCCAGACGCTGACGCGCGCCTGGTCTCTAGATCAGAAGGTGCGCGTGAAGTACAAATTGCCCGGTGGCGAGGTTTTTTCCTACACCTTCGCGCCTTACTTCGTCGAGCCCTACGCCGTAGGACAGACGACCCACGTGATCGGCTGGCGCTCCTTTTTCCGGAGCGGACCGACAAAGGAATTCGCGTTTGTGAGATGACGTTAGCCCCTGGCTTGCGCATGGACAAAGACGTTCTTGATCCTATGAAGCACTACCGTAAAGGAGGAAGATACGGCTGGGAGGAACGTGCACTTTGGCGTGACAGCGTTGCGCTTTTCAAATTACAGGATAAGCAATATCGCCCCCCGCAGACCTTTCATTGGCTTGCCGAATTGGTCGGAGAGGGTTTTGTCGGACAGGCCCAGACATGCCGTTACATGGTGCTGGGCATGTCTAGGCCCAAAAACCCGGCCAAAGTGGACTTTTACCGCGCCGAACAGATGCCCTTGCCGCTGAACTACCTCACCGACGAGGTTCTGGTGGGCCGCCTTGACGAGGCGCTGATTTTAGCGGAGGACGTACGCGGGCAGCTCTGGGATGCAACCCGCACGCTGGCGCGCTTCGTGCTGGCGCCCGAGGCCGACCAGGGCGAAGAGGGCCATGAACCCCATCGCGACGACATGGACGCCCTGATGACGCGGTGGGCCGTCGAGCGCGACTACTGGGTGCGGCTGGAGCTCCCCTTCCGGCAACTGCTGGAGACACGACCGCAGGACGTCAACGCCGCCATGACCGCGTGGCGCGAGACCGTCCGCCGCACCGCCTGGCACGCCCTGGACCGCATCGCCGCCGCCCGCGCTTCTGACGGGGACAACGCCGCCCTTGAGCGCGGCTTCACAGCCCTGCTCGCCGCGCACCAGAACGATTTGCCCTGCTACTTGCGCCAGGCCGTCTCCTTCCTCAAGTCCAGGGAGATCCCCATCAACTGGCATCAGCCGATCCGCGACGTCCAGAACTGGGGACATCCCGAGGGCTACGTCCAAAAAGCCTGGGCGCGCGCTTTCTGGAGTCGTTCTGCACCCACGAAGGCCGGCAGCTAACCGCCACCGGGCACAGCCCAGCCTGAAGATCGCTGGGCCCGGTGTTTGCATTCCAGTCTGCAAGAAATTTTACCCAATAATCCAAAAACGGATTTCAGGCGAAAAAGGATGATTTCCAGGCAGGAAATACTTGCGTTCCAGGCGGGAATCTCATACGTTCCAGGCTGGTAAAAAAATTACAAGTAAGGAAATGCTTACGTTCCAGGTTGAAAACGAAATGTCTCAAGTAGGAAACGTGCCCGCAGGGCTCTTCAATGCGCTGCCGGGTAAAGTAACTTCAATAGTCTCACGGCTTACAGGCCTGCCTCCGCTACGGCGTCGAATGGCACGGTCGCCGCTACAAGCGTGGCAGTTAGGGCGATACCGATCCCATCAACCGCGCCCTCTCCACCGTCAACACCCTCCTCAACGGTTTCTGCCACGCAGCCATCGTCTCCGGCGGCTACTCGCCGGCCCTGGGGTTTGGCCACACCGGTAAACAGCGTTCTTTTGTCTACGACATCGCCGATCTCTACAAAGTTGAGGTCACCATCCCCGTCGCCTTCCGCGTCACCGGCAAGACGACCGGGGTCTTCGCTATCGCGTACGCCGGGCGTGCCGGAACGCCTTCAAAGAGCATCGGGTCCTCAAGCGCATCCTACGCGACATTGGTGAAATTTTGGATGTGCCCGAGGACGTCCTGCAGGCCGATCAAGCCGCCGATACTGACCCCGCGCGTCCCGAACCACTGTGGACACCGAAGGAGAAAGCCCCGGAAGAGGAAACGGACGTCGAGAGTGCACCCGCCACCGTGGCGCCTCCAGCCAACTCGAAACCGAACACGCGGGAGGACGCAGAGGAACCGGTGGAGACGTCTCGCCTGGCAGAGGAAAAGGCCCTCTATCTGCGCAAGCAACGCGCGGTGGAGGGGCTCAACAACGGCTGGACGGACCATCCGGAAACTTGAGGGCGATACGTGGAACGTCGTCACCGCCTCCGGTCCCCCCGGCTACACCGTTCACCTTGAGGACAACACCTGGCATTGCAGCTGTCCGGACTTAGCCAACCCGGAGCTGGGTGCTTGCAAGCACACGCTGGCCGTAGAACTCTATCAAGCCGACGGTGAACCCAGAAAAGAGGAGTGAGCGCATGGTCGTCATGATCTTGGAAAATGTCCCCGTCAGTTTGCGGGGCGAATTGACGCGGTGGTTAGCCGTAGTTACCGACCGGAGGATAAAGCCCAGGTACTTGAGCTAGCCTAGGTGTATGCTTATCTCGCCGATCAACATTGGTACCGCCGCGTCAGCACCCAGGAGCAGATCACTTTGGGTGGCTATCGATATGGCCTCGGCACAGCCTGGCGCCAGCAGGAAGTCGAACTGACCTGCGATGCCCCCACCCAAGAATTCTACTGCTACGCTGCTGATGGCCAGCTCATCAAGCGTTTAGCAATTCCGGGTCTGGACAAAGCGGACTTGATGGGGGAACTAAGTAAGTCCGTAAAAGTTTCGTGACCGTTCAGACCCGGGGAGCATTGGACACAGATTCACACGGATTCACACAGATTGAGGCCATCCACGCG